>JBAWVS010000109.1 GCA_037147175.1 bacterium | reverse complement strand
TTATCGCTACTTTTACCATTTACAAATCCCTCTTTTTAAATACATACACTTTTTTATACGAGAATAAAACTAATATCGTGTTAATGCTCTTTATAATGTAAACATAATTTTTGTTCAAGTGTCAAAAGTGTTGAATAAAACTAATTTTATTTTAGTAATTCTGACTAACGTGAATTGTCGGATAGTCGCAAAGCAGCATGAATATTGGTATTGTCATTCGGATGACTTTAGCCCGAAAAATCTGTCCAAAAAAGTATTTAACTCTAAAACCCAAAAGGGGCAGATGTTTTGCTTTGCCCAACATGGCAATTCATTTTATTTTTTATGGATTGCTTCGCTATGCTCTCAATGACGAATTTGGCGATTTAGTAATTCGAGTTAAATATATACTTTTTGTAACATTAAGCTCGATTAAATTCGATTTATGGCAATAAAATGAATGTTATTGTTTTTATATTAATACGAGGTAATATTGAGTGGGATAAGGAGAGAAATCATGGGCTTTGAAATTAGTGGACAGGGTGTTAACAAAACAGCTTTTATTAACGGAAATATTGGAAAATACGGATGTATTGATCAAAATGATTTAGAAAACAGTTCAATCTTTGGTGCTTTCAAATATGGTGCAAATGCTTCAGACAATTATAAACAATATATTTCAGCAGAACTTGGAAAACCTGTTAGTGCTGATAATCCTCCTGCTTTAAATTATGAACTTAATTATTCTCCCGTAAAAGATTCAAACAGTGAACTGTTTAAAGCCGCTGCAATAGGTCTTGCAAATGATGATTCTGACAGCAAACCGGTAGATGTTGCGCAGATGACGGGAATGCTTAAAAAATCTATTGGCGAAAACGCAACTGCGGAAGCTCTTGATTTAAACGGTGACGGAAAAATTGATCAGGCGGAGAATGGGGCTTATACGCTTTTACAAGATGCATGTGATAATCAAGATCCAAAGAATACTGAATTAAGCTTTAAAAATATTGACGGAAAAATTACAAAATCCGGTCATGACAACTCCATGTTTGTTTTTGCAAAAAATAATGTTGAAAATAATAAAGGTCTTTTAAAACAAATTTATGACCATTTTAAGCTTGGAGAGGCTCAAAATAAACTTTTAGAAAATAAAACCGCTCAGTCTGAACAGGAGAAAGCAAAAGAGGCTCCTGCTGCTCAAAAAGCAAAGGATAAATCTCTAACAACACCTCCAAATATAATTAAATATAATTTAAAAGAGCATCAAACGCTTGGTGAAATTGCTTTGCAAAACAAAAAGGCGCTTTCTGAAAAGTACGGAACTACTAAGCTCTGGGGAGCCGGCGGGATTGTCGACAAATTAGCAAAAGCAAACGGATATGAAAGTTTTCAGGATAAAAAATTAAATCATCTTAAAGTTAATAATTACGATTTTAAATATTAAATTATCTGGAACAAATAACTCTTGCAGCATGAACGCCGGAAGCGGAAGCCTGGATTAAGCCTCTTGTCACTCCTGCGCCATCTCCTATTGCAAACAGATTTTTAATTCCTTCTGTTTCGAGCTCTTTGCTTAATTTGACTCTTGCGCTGTAAAATTTGACTTCAATTCCGTAAAGAAGCGTGTATCTTGATGCAACACCGGGAGCTATTTTATCAAGAGCCT
>JBAWVS010000108.1 GCA_037147175.1 bacterium | reverse complement strand
ATGATGCCTGTTTTAATATTTTGCAATCATAGGTTACATAACTTCATGAAGAAATGTTAACACGGCAGGTCAAATTTCTATTCTGTGCGGTAAATAGGCATATCTATTGCAAAATATTTAAAAAGATTTTATAATATTTAAAATCTTTTTAAAATTAATGGCAATTTTTTTCATGTTTTTACTTTATATATTTGTTACTAAGTTAAGGAAATGAAATATGAATATGAATGTTAGTTTTAACAAACCTTATACGGCAATTAACAACAAACAAAAACCTGCTTTTGGAAATAATCAGACTTTCTTTCTTAATGAACTTGATAAATTTGCAAGGCACTCAACTTCTAGTGGAAGAGGTGCTTTAGGAGAGTATGGCAGCAGAATATTAGCTGCACCGATGGATACTGGTTTTATGTCAAAAATGGCTTTACTTGCCGCAAGTAAAGACACTCATCCAGCCGTCAAAAACGCACTTGAAGCTATTTTTCCAAATCTTGCCCAACATCTTCCGCGTTAGCCAATTTTTAATTTATCAGACACAGAATCTAAATTATTGCCGATTTTTTTAGAAACATACGTGCCTGCAACAGAACCTAAGCCCATTCCGATAATTGATCCTACAGGTCCTCTGTTTTTTAATAATGCGCCAAATATGCCAATGCCTGTCAATATTGACGATACATTAACTCCTGATTTCAAAATCTGTGTACATCCGTCTATTGCCTTGTCTTTAGACTTTTCAGGCTTACAAAAAGCTTTAATTATTGCAGGAATTTCCAGCGCTGACAAAATAAAAACACTAATTTGAGGAATTCTCAAAAGCATATTGCCGACTAACTTACCAAAGGCTTTTCCTTCAACCTTATTTGCAAATACTTCTATATCTCTGGTTATTATTTTTCCTGACTCATCAAAAACAACCTGAGGAACAAATCTTTTCGTTCCTTCATATTTAAATGTGTCAAATTTAAATGTTTTTTTACAAAACTCACCGAATTTTGTTTCATACAAAGGCACATCCCATTGATGCAATTTAACTCCCAGTTTGCCCATTTTATTCACCAGAGGTTCAAGAGCAGTTCCCCTGAAAAATGAGAACGGGGTTTGGCAATCTTTATAATATGAGGGAAATTCGCCTGTTTTAATTTGTTTCCATGCGCTTCCTAAATCTCTTGTATCTTCAGGAAGATTAACCGCCATAAGTCCAAGCAATCCAGCAGCCCGCGTATAATTTCCGTCTTTAATATTATCAGGAATCGATGAAATTCTTCTCATAGGAATAATAGGGCTTAGTGCCGTAAAAACTTCCTTATGCTCACAAGCAAGATTATCGAGCTTATTTATCTGCGTTTTAAGACGCTCAAAATTAGCCGGCTGATCTTGTTTTAAACTGCATGAGTTTTGTGGAAAATTATTTTGAATTGCTTCCATTCTTCAACCTTCCAATTTCCATATAAAATTATACAGAACTTCTTCCCATACTTATATAAAACCGAAATCATTATAAATATTGCTAAAGTGGACATAAAAATTATTAATATTTTTAAATTATAGTCTCTAAAAAAGACTGTCCTATTTTTTTCAGGATGGTCTTTTTATAAGTATTTTTTCCAATGACAATTAAAACTAACTGGTATATCCTGCGTAGTATAACCAGTTAGGCAGGGAATAAAAAATGTTTTTCTACGAAACAGACGAGG
>JBAWVS010000107.1 GCA_037147175.1 bacterium | reverse complement strand
TATTTCATTTCTTAATTACTTTTTCAGAGCACTATAATTAACGTGAATTGCCAGACAGTCGAAATCCACATGAATATTGGTATTGTCATTCTGAGGGCTTTAGTCCGAAGAATCTGTACAAAAAAGTATTTAAGCTTAAAACCAAAAAGGGACAGATGTTTCGCTTTGCTCAACATGGCAATAAAAAAATACTCCAAGGAATGCGACTCGATAAAATAAAAAAAATCACGCTTATTGCGTGATTTTTTTATTTTATCGAGTTTTGCTTTTTAAATACTTACAAAACCTAAGACAACTTTCTCAAGAATGCTAAGAACAAAAAATAAAACCATAGGTGAAAGATCGAGACCGCCTATAGGAGGAATTATTTTTCTGAAAGGTTCGAGTATAGGGTCAGACACATCTCTTAAAAATTTAAACGGCTGGTTATACCAGTTTACATTTGGAAACCACGTTAATAAAATTCTTACGAGAAGAATTAGCTGTAAAAGTTGAAATAAGTTTGCTATTGCTTCATAAAGAGACATGTTTTCCTCCGGATTTTATTTTACACTCTAGAGTGAGAAAGTACATCGCCACAGTGGCATCTTTCTCTTTCGGCAGGGATTTTTTCTATTAAGCCAAAGAGAAGGTTTCTTAATTTTTCGTTGTTTTCGTTAAACACTTTTATAACCGCAGAATGGCTTACAGGTTCAACATCTCCTATCAATCCCGCATCATAATCGGTAATAAGCGAGATATTAAGCGTACATAGTTCTAATTCACGTGCTAAGAATACTTCAGGGTACTGTGTCATGTTAATTACTTCCCAGCCTTGTGCGGTGAAAAATCTTGATTCTGCTTTTGTGCTGAATCTTGGTCCTTGAATTACGAGGATTGTACCTTTATCATGAACGCTTATTCCTAAGTCTTTTGCCGTATTCACAGCAATACCGCTTAGTTCTGGACAATATGGATCAGCGGGGCTCACGTGAGTCGTAATAGGTCCATCATAAAAAGTATCTCTTCTGTTGTAGGTTTTATTTACGAATTGATCACAAATCACAAAATCGCCCGGTTTTACGTGAGGCTGAAGACTTCCTGCTGCGCAAGGGCTGATTAATCTGGAAACGCCAAGAGCTTTCATTGCCCAAACATTTGCTCTGTAATTTATTTTATGAGGAGGAAGTACGTGTCTTTTTCCGTGTCTTGGAAGGAAAGCTACAGTTTTTCCGCCGATTTCGCCCAGAGTAATACTGTCGCTCGGTGAGCCATAAGGGGTTTCTATTTCTACTTCTTTGGTATTTTCAAGAAAATTATAAAATCCTGATCCGCCAAATACGCCTATATCAGCTTTGTGTTGTGTTGGTTTAAACATTTTTCACTTTCTCACTTTCTTAATTAAAACAATATATTTCCCATATAATTAACGACTTCATATAAAATTATTCCTGCCGCCAGTACAGCAAAAGTTATTGCAGGAAACGCAAGAAATAATATTTTATCCATGATTTTTACCTTACTGCTTTTAGTTTTGCTAAATCCGCATAATTATTAGCTGTTACCACTTCCATTGTTGACAGGTCTTTTCTTAATCCAGAGATATCGCCTTGGATTTTTGTGATATTTGTTATTATTTGCTCATGCTCGGCTTTATTGACTTCTGCTGAATATTGGAGAGCTTTTAAAATTTGTGTATTTTCTTTTACCTGACTTTCAAGAGTATCAAATTT
>JBAWVS010000106.1 GCA_037147175.1 bacterium | reverse complement strand
AATTAATTTTCTTATTGTCATGTTGAGCAAAGCGAAACATCTGTCCCTTTTGGCTTTTAAGTGAAAATGCTTTTTTGGATAGATCCTTCGCTTTGCTCAGGATGACAAAAGAGGCTCAGGATGACAAAAGAAATACTTTGAAATAGATTGCCACGTCAGCTCTTTGAGCTTCCTCGCAATGACAATTTTGGCGATTTATCAATTCGAGTTATATAGTTAAATATTTACAGAAAGGAGAAATATTTTATGGGAAGAGGTCAGGAATCAGCGCCTCCGGCTCCGACTTATCAGCCGAGTGTCGTTAAATACGGTGATACAGTCGTTAGTAAAACTTATTTGGATCCGTCAGGCTCTATTGTTACTCAATATGTGCCGGATCCTGCCGAAGAAGCCAGCAAGCAGCTTGCACAGACAAAAATTAACGATGTTATGTCCACCATTGGCAAGACTGCGTCTGAGTTGTCGTCTCAATTTGATTCTACAAAGCAGGCGTTCATTAATAGTGCGTCAAAAAGTTTTCAGGATCAGTATGACCCTGCTTTGCAAAGTCTTAGAGAAGATATCGCTTCAAGGTTTGGTACTCTTAATTCCTCGCAATTTATCAGCGGGCTTAATTCTTTAGAAAAAAATAGGGCAAATGCGCTTGCGGAAATTGCTTCTAAAGGTGAAACAGTGAAAGCCGATCTTGTTAATCAGGATGAAACCAGAAAATTAAACGAGATTAAGGCTCTGGGCGGTGTTCTTTCGGCGGATCAGTCAAACTTTCTCAGCACTACTAAAACCTCTCTTTCAGCATCAGAAGCGTTGAATGATTTTCTCAACGGGCAGTGGATGCAGCAGTTGAAGGCTTACACTTCTGATTTGACCAGCAAGCGTCAAATGGTTGCTTCTATTGTCGGCAGTATTGCCGGTGCAAGCAGTAAAGTCGCCTCTTCCGGGATGGGGTAAATATTTATACAATTTGAAGCCTTTTTATATCATATAAATTATTCTTATGCTAAACTTTACATGTTTTTTGTTAGTGTCGGTCTGTGTAAGGAGTTATTATGATTAAAAAGGTTTTCAGCTTATTTTTGACGGTTTCGTTTTTCTTTCTGACTTCAGGTGTTTCTTTTGCGGCTAATGTTGAGGCGCAAAAAGCTCCTGTTTCGTCTTCTGTAAATAAAGAAGTGGTTTCTATACCAAGCGGAACAGTTGTTCCTGTTGTTCTTAAATATCCGTTAAGCAGTGATTCTCTTCAAAGCAGTGATCTTGTCTCTATTGTTATTGATGAGGATGTTGTTATCGACAACCATTTAGTGTTTAAAAAAGGGATAAACGGTGTTGCTTATGTGGAAAAAGTTGTTCATTCAGGGCAGCACGGAAGACCTGGCTATATTTTAATAAAAGAAGGCAAAGTTAAAGACATTAATAAAGTTGATCATCCTATTCAGTTAAGCATTGAGGCAAGAGGTGAAAGCAAAAGACCGAGTGCGGTGTTTTTAAGCGTAATCGGTGTTCTTCTTATATTAATTCCTTTTGGTATTTGGAGAACTGGTACTTCTGCAACTGTTTCTGCGGCTAAAGTTATGGAAGGTTTTATTACTTCCCCAAGCGAAATAGCTCTTTAAATAATTGGAAGGATAATAACTAATGAAAAGATTTGTATGCCTTTTTTTAGGCTTGCTTTATTTAAATCTGTTTCCTGTAGCTGCTTTTGCTGAATCGGATAAAAAAATTCCCGATTATCAAAATGTGGTTAATCTTGAGGAAAAAGAGACCAGCTTCTCTACAAAATTAAATAGCAAATATATCGGTAGAGTTTTTGTACTTACAAATAATTATGAAAAACCTATTGTTGTTAAAAACATTGAATTATCAAATAACAGGGGGCTTGTGCCTGTTTTTAAAAATTCTCAATATGTAATGACACCGGGCAGTTTTGCTCTTTGCTTCGTTGGCGGCTTTCTTGCTCTGTTTACTTTTGGAATTTCGCTTGCGCTGGTTGTTCCTGCCGTAACAGAATTATCTGTAAAAAATAATAATATTAAAAAAGAAGCTAAAAGTAATAT
>JBAWVS010000105.1 GCA_037147175.1 bacterium | reverse complement strand
TAGTATAACCAGTTAGGCAGGGAATAAAAAATGTTTTTCTACGAAACAGACGAGGCTTTTATTTATACAATTATTGCAACAATGGGAATTGTTATTTTTTTCATTGTTTATATTATGATTCCAAAACCGCTTAAAAGATAAAAAAATAAAAATTTTGTATTATTCTTAAAATAATCGATTGAATTAAACACATAATTTGAGTATGCAAGAATGAAAAAAATCTTTAAACAGCTGGTTGTAATTTTTTCCCTAATATTTATTTCGGCATCAATATACTCTTTTCAGATTTTTATTTTTAAAAAACCTGACGACACTATGTTTTATTTATTGCAGGATTTTGCTTTTCTCCCTTTGCAGATACTGATAGTTACTTTTATTATTACTAATATCTTAAAAACGAGGGAAAAAAATATACTTCAAAATAAAATGTATATGGTCATAGGAGCATTTTTTAGCCAACTGGGACTTAAACTGATTAAAGATCTGGCAATTGATGATTTACATATAAAAGATGCCAGACAAATTCTAAATATCGAATCCAACTGGACTGAAAAAGAATTAATGAATGCAAAAAAACTTATCAATAAGCACAATTTTGTTATTAAAATTAGTACCGAAAATTTAATAAAACTCAAAAACAACCTCCTCAAAGAAAAGCCATTTTTGTTGGGATTACTGGAAAATCAGAATTTACTTGAACATGAGTTGTTTAGCGATCTTTTATGGACTATATGCCACTTAACAGAAGAATTAGAATACAGGGAAAATCTTGATAATTTATCAAAAAAAGATTATGAACACCTATGCTACGACATAAAACGCATTTATTATCCGCTTATAACCCAGTGGCTACAATATATTAACCATTTGAAATTTAATTATCCTTTTATATACTCACTTGTTATAAGAACCAACCCTTTTAATGAGGATGCCAAAGTTGAATTATAATTATACTACGGCAACATGCCCTGCTAATGCGCCAAAAGCAAAATTATAATTTATTACATCATCAAATCCAAGTTCATAAAAAATCCTGACAAGCTCATCTTGATCGGGGAAACTTTCGCAGGATTCCGGTAAATAAACGTAAGGCTCTGAACTACCATGAATTAATTTTCCCAATAACGGAACCAGTCCGAAAAAATAAAGCCTGAATATTTGACCTAAAATCCCTTTAGGTTTTCCCATGTCAAGATTTACAACATATCCGCCTTTTTTTGTAACTCTCTTAAGCTCAATAATGCCTTTTCTTAAATCAATCAGGTTTCTCAAACCAAAACTTATGAACACCACATCAAAAGAATCGTCTTCAAAGGGCAAATTCAGAGCATCAGCTGTTATAAATTCAATATTTTTATATTTTTTAGTTCTTTTAGCGGCAATCTCAAGCATTTTTTCAGAAAAATCAACGCCGGTAATTTTAACCGCATCATTGAATTTTTTTGCAATAAATATCGGGATATCACCTGTTCCTGTGCATACATCAAGAATTTTCATGCCTGCTTTTATTTGAACATTATTAATTACCTGTTTTTTGACAGAATTATGTCTTCCAAAACTAATTATATTGTTCATCAAATCATAATCGACAGCTAATTTGTCAAACATTTGACGAACATATTCGGATTTGCTGATTGCAGGCAGAGACTGTTCGTGACTGTTTTTATGGCGAGCAACCAAGCCTTTGATTTTTTTAAGATATTGCATGTTTTAAATTTTACTACAACATAAATTTCTATTGTTATAAAATGTTAAAGGAAGTAGTTCAGGTAATCGCGAAAGCGTGGGGCTTTGAAGAAATTCAACGACACATGCCTTTTGAGGAAAGTCCGGGCTCCACAGGGCAGGTCGCCGGATAACGTCCGGTGCAGGTGACTGTGAGGATAGTGCCACAGAAATGTTAACCGCCTATGTGAAGTTTATTCTTCGCAGGCAAGGGTGCAACGGTGGTGTAAGAGACCACCAGCAACATCGAGAGGTGTTGGCTAGGTAAACCCCGACCGGAGCAAGGTTAAATTGAGAATCAAGGCTGCCCGTCATTCTCAGGTAAACCGC
>JBAWVS010000104.1 GCA_037147175.1 bacterium | reverse complement strand
ATGAAAGGATGATAACTTATATTTTTTTCTGTCCGATTTCTACGGCATATTATAATAGGATGTAATTGTAACCCTTTAGTATTTACAGGTATGGAAGAAACATTGCATACGCCGCATATTTCAACTGTTGCACCTGATTTTTTCAAAAATTCCATTGTAACAGGGTCTTTTATTGCCTGAACACCGTGTCCGATTCTGTCTGCTCCCATCTCCAAAGATTCCCTTACGGCTAAATATCCTTCTTTACCGTCACAAGTCGGGGTTTCTCCGGCATGACAAGTTATTCCTACGGTTTGCCCTTTGCTTTCTCCTGCTTTTACCGACTTATTATGGTTTGTTATCGTCTCAAAAGCCTCCTTGAAAAATTTCGGACTGTATCCTGTGTCTTCCGGACCTGCAAGATCAAAGCCGAACTTTAAATTCGGATATTCTTGTGCATATTTTGTAGACAATTGGGCATGTTGCAAGACTTCTTCGGGTTTCCAGTCTTTGCCCCTATAACCCAGCAGAGTAAATCCCATTTTAGGAGCATCGCCGCCTTTTGCTTTTATTTCATCACAAGTTTTCTTTATAGCCTGTAAAATATTTTTTGTAGCATCATCAGGACTTAACGGATTACCAAGTTCATCTCTTTGCCCGACAACGGCACATCGGATTTCAGTTGTAAGTTGACCCTGTTTTACTGCTTCTTCTATTATGCCTTTAACAGCTGCTTGATAATCTTTAGGCGTTCTTATAGGACTGCCTATTGTGCCGTAGGCTTGATTAAATCTATCTAAGTTGGCAAAACCTTCTTCGCCTTCAGTATATGCAGCTTTAATCGCATTAATCTTTTCATCGTCAAATCCATGTTGCTTTGCTCTTTCTAATAATGTTTCTTGAGGAACAGAACCTTTTAAATGTTGATGGCTGTTTGATTTAGGTAATAATCTTATTTGAACGGCAGCAATCTTTACATCTTTTTGAGCAGGTGTTAAAGACTCATCTGCCTTTATTTCATTTAAAACTTTTTTTGCTTGAATTAATCTGGTTTCAAAATCCATTGCATTAATTTTTTGAAATACTTCTTTATCAAGAGTTTTCACTACTTTTGCAGTAAATTTAAATTCTTCGCCTAACGTTTTTGGCATTACTTGCGTGGCTGAATCTTTATATATTTCAAATAATTTTACTGCTCTGTTAATTTGATTAAAATCGTCACATAATTTTGCATGTGCCGAAGATAATTCTTCAGGCGACATTTTTGATTTTTCTTCATTAAATTTGTTTAATAATTCAAATGCTCTTCCTGAGGCAGGATTCATTGGATCAGCAATATATCTTTTGAGAATCCCGTCTTCGAAGCTTTGTGTATAGACACTATTTTTTAGTTCATTAACCATAACAGCTTCTCCGGCTTTTACTTTTAATTCTCCTTCGTTAGTTTTCAACACAGTACCTTCAGGCAACATACAGAATTCACCGGCAGCACATTTAGTTGCTTTTATTTTTTGATTTAACTGTAATTTATTTGCATCTACGTAACTAATATTTCCATTGTTATATTTTTCTGTATCTGCATATATTATGCTGAATTCTTCTTTTGAGCAAAATCCTATATCCGGTCTTCCGTCAGCTAATGTACCATAATTTATAATTATTGAATTTTCATCCAAAGCATTAGGGAACCATTCTCTGTTATGAACATGCCATCCGTCAGCTTCTTTTTCTAATCCGACAGATTTTAATTTTTCATCAGATTCAGTTAAATCCGGTATAAATGCTTCAATATTGTTTGGTTTGCTTATCATAGATAATTTATTTTTTTGGATAATTTCAGAGCGTGCCTCCAATGGTTGGTTGCCAAAAGCTAACCCGCTGTTTTTTGAACCAAAAGTTAAGCTATTTATTGTTTTGGCTTTATGCATTGCCAACAGAACATCACTATATGGAACAATTAATGTTTTTTCAATTGACTGTATGCCTGTTTTGGATTTCAATACAGATTCAGATCCGAAATAAGCCTGTTTTTTAAAATTAACAGGTGTAATTTGAGAATTAGATTGATAATTTTTTGACAGAACATTAATTGTTGATAACGACATAAATATTTTTCCTATAAGTTTTTTAATTTATACTTTTTAAATACCCCTCAATAATATAAATTGCTTTTTTTGCAAAAAACTTTACAAATATTAATAATTATTTCAGAGGGGTAACAGGTCAGCCCTCTCGCATTAATGTAATACCAAAATGCAATCAAAGTATAACCTTAAAAAAGAATGGGTTAAAGGGGCGAAGCCCTTTCTGTATCTCACCCCCTCCCTCAAGGGAGGGGGTAGGGGGTGGGTGATAAAGAAATGCTTTGATTGCAAATCAGTATAAAGAATTTTTTTTGCCTAATGGGCACTCCTAAAAACATAAAAATTTACAATATGGTATAATTAACCTGTTAAT
>JBAWVS010000103.1 GCA_037147175.1 bacterium | reverse complement strand
TTATTGCAAATTACTCCAAATTCTTAAAAATTAGCTGCTTGTGCATTGGTCTTATGATATTACGGATTTTGAACTTGAGCTCATTAAAGATGAGTTTTTGAGTTCTCCACCTGTTAAGAGGTCAATTTTAAAGCTTCTTAGAGCTAAAGCAAAGAAAAATGAAGCTTTGAATGACATAGAATCAATTTTAAAAGATTTGCAGGAAAGTTTTTAATTATCGATTAATCTTTCAAGTATTCTTAAGTAATCTTTCGTACTTTCATAAACGCACTCTGATATGAAATTAATAAAGATTTGACTGTCTTTTGGTTCTGTTTGAGCTCTTTTAAGTGCATAAATGTAATCATTTCTCATAATAGGAGGAATAATAGTTACAACATAACCAGCTTGCAATAAGGCTAAGTTCATTAAAAGTCTTGCGGTTCTTCCGTTACCATCACTAAATGGGTGGATTGTAACTAAATTTAAGTGAAGTAATGCCGAAAACTCAACAGGATGACAGTTAGCTTTCATTTCAGGAATATCAGCAACAAATTTTTTCATTAAATCTGGGACTTCTTTAGCAGATGCAGGTATAAACTCTGTACCTGTAATAATTACCTGTTTATCTCTGTACTTGCCTGCATTATCAGGATTAACCTGTCTGTACAAGAAGTTATGAAGTTCAAGAATATCTTTTTCTTCAATTTCAGGATTAAAAGAAAGTTTATAAAGCAAGTCGTATGCTTCACTATGACCGATAGCTTCCTGTATTTCTCTTACAGGATGTCCACCTATCGTAATTCCGTCTTCAAGAATTATCTTAGTTTCAGTTTCAGTAAGGGTATTCCCTTCAAGGGCATTACTTGTATAAGTAGAAGAAATGCGGTAATACTGCTTTAGTTGTTCTAAAACATCTTTACAAAGCGGTCTATAATTATCTATAGTCTCTTTAGCTTTATCTATATCGGCAATTCTATTCTTATATTCCATAATTTTACCCCTTGTCGAATAATTATATCATTTACACATTACGGGTAAAAGTTTTTAAATTTATCTTTTCTGGCAAAAGTCAGGCTACATTCTGTAATTTAATGCTTACTTTTACATTAAGCACTTCTAAAATCTTATGAATTCTAGCTATATTTGCACCTTGATATTCATGTTCTTCATATCTACTGATTTGTTGCTTTGATACACCTAATTTTCTTGCAAGTTCAGATTGAGAAATTCCCTTAGAAATACGAATTTTAATCAAATACCCCAATAAATCGGAAAAAGTAACTTCATCAGGCAACTTGAAATTACCTTTTTTCAAGTTTTCATATTCTTCAAGTTGTTGCTCTAACTGAAATATTAAACTTTTAAAGCTATTTGCTTGAGCAAGCTTGACCTCCTCAGGAATATCAACTTTCATAATCGCTTCCAGTTCTTTATTAAAGTTGCTTAACCATTTGAGAGTATTTTTTTTATCGGATTCGCTTTTTATCTGGTACATAGGATACTCCATTATTTAATTATTTTTAAAATACCTTTATCTAAATATTTTGTAGGATTTGTAAAAAAATCAGGAAAGTACATAATTCCAAATGCTATATGAACAGGATGAACATAAAATTCGATTCTATGTTTAGACCACATTAAAAACTTTCCTGTTTCAGCATCTATCGTTTTATAATCGCCCCAAATTGACCCACTACTCAATATTTTTAGATATCTTGGGTCTATTGCGCTTTCTACGGAGATATATCCGTCAATATCTCTTGGTTCTTCCTTAATGGATGCAAAACTACCGTCAACAAATATCTCATCTATGCCGTGGCTCCAATAAAACTCGCAAGCTTCCTTTAAAGAATTAATAAGCTTTAATCTTTTTTCACTTCCTGCTAGAATTGGATGCTTATATAAATCAGGAATAGTAATTAAATGAATTCCTGATAGCAGGTATTCATTTCTTCTGTTAAACTTTGGATAATCATATATTTGTTTATTCATAAAGTTAGTATAACACAGCATTTTGATTACGTCATTAAAATTGTTGACGTTGCATGATAAATTAATTACAGTATTCTTAATTCATTATTTCAAAAAAATGTTTCATCAATGTTTCACTTTCATTTCAAAACACATAAAAATTCATCAAAATATGAAACAAAAAAATTAGCTTTAAAGTCTTGATACGACTGAATTAAAAACAATTTATGCAAAACAGTCAAAAAGCCTGAAAACAGGCTTATTTCGACTCATAACCCAAAGGTCGTTGGTTCAAATCCAGCCCCCGCAACCACTTTCCCCGAGAGGGGAATTTTTTTTAACGCTATTTTGCCGACCTCCCTGTTTTGCATGCTTGATATAACTACGTCGAAGTTAAGCAAAATTAACACAATATTGGTCAAGAGCTTCAATGGCTTTTTGTTTTCTTTCAGGAACCGGATGAGCATATCTTTGAGTGGTTTTTAAATCAGCATGTCCAAGTATGTCCTGAACTATTACTAAATCAATTCCCGAAGCAACCATTCTGGTTGCCGCAGTATGCCTTAAGTCATGAAATCTTAAATTTTTTATTCTTGCCAGTTCACACAGACTCTTATATCCTTTTTTAATATCAGAGTAAGGCTTTTCTGTCTCTTTATTAGTAAAAACATATTCTGTGAAGCGATTGAAGTTTTTGAGTTCTTCTTTAAGCGTTTTAGAAATTGGTATTTTTCGTATTTTACCGTTTTTTGTCACAGTAAGAGTATAATATGCCGTAGAAATCGGACAGAAAAAAATATAAGTTATCATCCTTTCATC
>JBAWVS010000102.1 GCA_037147175.1 bacterium | reverse complement strand
AGAATTAAGTTAAAAAAACTTTATCCTAATAAATTAAATTAACAATGCACTAGGACTTTGGCTATTTTTTGAATTTTAGACAAGGGAATATCTCTTTGGGCATTTTCGATTATTCCGATATAAGAATTGGCAGCACCAATTTCAAGGCTTAACTGTTCTTGAGTTAAACCTTTTTCAAGGCGCAAATTTTTTATTTTTTGCCCAAACTTTTTATGAAATCTTTTATCGAAATTCTTAACCATAAGTCTTTTATATAGAACTTATTAATTATTTACTATTGCTATTAGCAAGATTTTAGCTGTATACTACTATTAGTATTGATTCATGGTGGCATTTATTAACTAAATTAATATTAAAAAAATTTTATAATGTTATGCGCCCGATTCAGACATAGGTGTCTGTTATTATTTAAAAATATAAGTTAAGGAGAAATATAAATTATGAGTAAAGGGTTTCAAAGACATTTTGATGAAGAAAAATTCCAGCAAATTAAAGAAAAAGTAGCCTGCGTTGCCAACATTGTAAAAGAATCATATGGAGAATTGGACTTTCAAATAAGACCAAATAACTGTTTTAATGTTTACTATTGGGGAAATAGCTTGGCTAGGGTAAATATTCAAAAGGATAATTTCAGGATAGAGAAAGCAGAAGCTTTTAACAAAAATTCAGAGACAAATAAAGGTCGTTCAAGCAATAACTATTCAAATTTATTTGAGTTTTTTAATAGCCCGAACTTGAAAGAACTCTGTAGAAACATAAAAAAGGTCGATTATCAGGATGAATTAAGATTAGAACATCAAATTCTTTCTGATAATTCAATAAATTCTGACTTCTTTATAATTGACAGACAAATACAGGGTGTTTCAGCTTCAAGAAAAGAATTAGACTTGCTGGGTCTTCGTAAAACTGTTTCAGGTGAATATAAATTCGTTTTGTTAGAAGTAAAACTTGTTTATAACAAGGATTTAAACAACTCTAAAGATGAAATTGTAAAGGTCATAAGCCAAATTAATGAATATGAAACTTTGTTTAAATCTGAACTTGAAGTTATTGCAAAGAGCTATGAAATAAATTACAGCCAGAAAAAAGCTTTGGGCTTGTTCCCTGATGAATTTCCTGAATCAATAAAGATTAATTCAACCGATTTTGATAAATCTATTGTTATAGGAGGAAATTATCAGATTGCAGTAAAGGTTAAAGAACGTCTTGAAAAAGAATTTGATGGCAAGATAATCCCCTTAAAATTTGATTTAATGGAAATAATTACATCACATCCCGCAGATATTATGGCAGAAGATTTTTATAAAATTGCAGAGGAAGTTAAATAAATATAATGGAACTTAAAATTCACAGGGGAGCAAAGGAAATAGGCGGTTCATGTCTTGAAATCTCAACAGACAAGGCGATTATTCTTTTTGACTTCGGTTTACCACTTGTTAATGATGACGGTAGCAGTTTTAACTTTAAAAATATTACGAAATTAAGCTGTGAAGAGCTGATAAAACAAGGAATATTGCCCGATATAAAAGGGCTTTATTCTGATGAAGATTGTGCCATTTCTGCAATATTTATAAGTCATGCACATCCTGACCATTTCGGACTGTTAAAATACATCAATCCTAAGATAAAAGTGTATTTAAGTGAAGTTTCATACAGTATTATCAAGGAAATATCCCCTATTCTCTACGACACAAGCGATGAATTAAACAATTTTGAACTATTGAAGAGTAATCAAGCCGTTCAGATAGAAGACATTTTAATTAAACCGCATACCATGGATCACTCAATTCCGAGTTCTTATGCCTTTGAAATAACGGCAGATAACAAGAATGTGCTTTATACTGGTGATTTCAGAGTTCACGGGAGAACGGCATACAACTTAAAAAAACTTGTCGACAATGTAAAAGACACTATTGATTATTTAATCCTTGAAGGAACTACAATCGGCAGAGATAAAATTGATAATTTAACCGAAAAAGATATTGAAGATAAGTTAATAAACACGTTCAAGAGTGAAAAGCTAAACATAGTAATCTTTTCAGCTCAAAATTTAGACAGATTTATTTCAGTTTATAAAGCTTGTCTGCATACAAAAAAGACCCTTATAATAGACCCCTACACGGCTTTTACACTTGAAAAATTCAAGTCTTTAGGCAAAAATATTCCTCAATTTGACTGGAATAATATAAAAGTTTATTTTTCTTCTAATTCCATTACAAGAAAGCTTGCACAAACAGAGGATTTATACAGATATAAATCACAAAAGATTTCTATTGATGAGATTTTAAGCAGTCCTAAAGACTATGCGGTAAAGCATAATCATAAAATTTCAACTAAAATACTTGAAAAAGCTGATATTAATGATATTCAGGTGATTTACTCCCTTTGGTCGGGATATTTAGAAAATGAAGGTGATTTTTGGAATCCTCATAAAGACAAGCTCCTTCACATTCATACAAGCGGTCATGCTTACCCTCAAGACCTTAAAAACTTTGTAACGGCAATAAACCCCACTACTATTATTCCTATACATACTTCCTTTCCTGAATCGTACAAGGAAATGTTCGGAGAAAATACGCTGATAGTCGAAGATAAAGAATTATTAAAGTTATAGGAGCAATTATGCACTCAGGAGCATTGACAGCTGTTTGTTTTATCGGTTTTTTCGTTTTATTAGATTTTGCACGTAAAACGGTTAAATTTCTGTTTCCTTACATAACGGCATACGGAATTTTAGACATAACAAACAGAAATCAGGCAAAACGCTTAAGCAAAGAATACGAAAAAGCACAGGAACAGCATTCAAAAAGATTTAAAGAAAGCATCACGATAGTTAATAAAGGTGATGAAGCGGTTTAGAAGACTTCATAATAATCAAATAATACAGTATTAAAACTTGAATAGTTAAGTATATTGAAGCTTCACAGGCTTAAATATTTGTCAACGTGCATTTTTATTGATATAATTAGTATATAAAT
>JBAWVS010000101.1 GCA_037147175.1 bacterium | reverse complement strand
CCACCGGTAAAGGCTTCCTATAGATGTTGATCCGAGTGTTTCAAAAATATCCTTGTAAAATTCACCTGTATTGTATAACTGTAAAAATTCTTCATTTGCCTGACTCTTATTCGTCTTTTCCTTTATATAGTCTTTCCATAGTTTTAATAAGTCGAGTCTTGCAAGAGCAATTCGTTTGACACTTTCAGGAATAATTTTTTCTTGAACAGGCTGGATATCTAAATCAACAGTTTGCGTTTCCTCAAGTACAAGAGCCTGATAATATTCGTTAAGAAATTTTGTTTGTAATTCAGGCTCTAAAGAACTCAAACATATTTTATATGCTTTGCCTCCTCTAATATCTTCCGTTTCAAACTTGTATTTATTCTGCTGCTTTAAAGAAAGACGAACTGCTCTTTCTGTAATTCCTTTTAATTCAGCAACAGTTTTAACATCCAACCAAACTTTTGAAGTGTCGAGAATCCTATCGCTCATAAACATTGTTCCTTGTAATTCATTCATACTAATGAGTATGATAAATCACCTTCCCGAAAATTCAACAATATTCTGATAAATATGTTCCTTTATGTCCTAATGTATTCGTATGTGAACTAAAATTATATTTTTAACCATAAGGAACTTAGGAATAATGTGTCTATACGGAAACTTTTCTTAAAGCAACTTAATATTTAGCATCAAACATGGCAGGGTTATTATCAGCCCTGCTTCCTTCTTAAGCCCTATTTTTTCATGCATGTATTTAACACCCGGATTGAGAATTATCAGATTAAAAATTACAGAATTTTTGTGAATAAAATATTTGTAAACGAAGCAGGACAAGCTTTTTAAAACTTCGACACATTTCCCCCTGGCTTCCGCAACCTTCCGCCACTCCTTAAAAAATGAGAAATTCGTAGACAAAGGAAGACAGGGTTTAAACATGGATGTATCAAGGGTTTAGGACGAAGTGTAAAAAATATTCATTCTGATTTTTTCTAACTTTTATCCAATAATTATCCAGTTTTTCTTAATTTTTCTCAAAATTTCTCAACTGGCTAAACAGGCAATGTTAGGCGCATTGAGGCAGATTTACGCCCTCCAAACTGGATAAAAAAATATAATCCACACCAGATTTATGTCGACCAATTCTGTACTTCGCACCTATAAGAAAAGCCATTAAACTGTATGTAGAAGATTCGTTAATTACAACGGCTAAATCTATTTTATGTTTTAATCTGATTTTTAAAGCATCTTGCAGGAAAATTAAAGGGTTTTTACCTCTGCCTTTATTGTCAAAAGTTTCAACATAGTCAACTTCTGGCAATAATTCTGCAATCTGTATAGCACCAGGCCAGGTTACAAAAACAATTTTTGAATCAGGATAAGTTTGTTTTAAAACCCTGCAAATCGGCTGGATATTAACAACATCAGCAATTTTTGCACCAAATATTATTGCAATTTTCTTTATTTTTTTAGGAAGTCCCATATTTAGCTCACAATCATAAATTTTTCTTTGAATTTTTCATACATCTCATCAGGAGTTTGAGGGCAATAAACTTGTGTATTTAAGCCTGCAAACAAAGGACTAAAATCCGTCAAGCTGTGTTTCATAAAATATGCACCTATGGATGGCGTTTGCATGATATTTGCTATATGCAAAGGTGCTGTGTCATTTCCGATATAATAAATAGCAGATTTTGATATTTGTGCCAGTTGAAACAAATCAAGTTTTTTCCTTAAATCAATAAAATAAGGATTATCAGGCAGTTTAAAATCCTGATTAATTCCTACAAAAACAGATTTAAGATTAAATTCTTCAAAACATTTATTTGCTATTTCAATATAATAATCTTCATCCCAGCGCCTGTTAGCATCGCCTTTTTTGCCGTATGCAGCTTCCATACAAAAAACAACATATTTTTCATTCATAACAAGATGAATAAAACCTTTAAAATTGTTTAAAGCCAGACAATTAGGGCTAAAATTAAAAGTTTCTATTATTTGTTCTGCCGTATAGCCTAATTCCAATAGAATGCCAAATAAGCTTATTGAATATTGACTTAGTCCATACTTATCCTGCAAGAAAAAGATCAATTTCGCAGGTATAAATTCGCTAAACTTATTGATATTCATAAAAGGTAGTTCTTGGTCAAATTTTATAATCTTTTTAGCTGGATTTGTAAGCCCATACTTAACCTTTGCAGTAAAACCCCAGTTTGTATTTATTGTTTCAGTAAAAAAAGCAATATCTGTGGGGTTCAAATTAGATATTATTTTGCTTCCAACTGTTAAAGGTTTACACTGAAAAATATCCAAAGGTGCATATAGCTTTGATAAAAAAGGCTGCGCAACTATTCTTATTTCGTTATTATCATTGTATTTTTCATTAAGTTGCCTAATCGCAACAAGCATAGGAATATTTAAAATGGCATCCCCTATTCTCCAAGGGAGAACAATATCTATTCTTTTATTTTGATAATTCGCCAAAATTTATAATTCCACATAAAACATCATTAAACTGCATATATCTTAGCATAATCGTATTTTACATTGAAGAAATTTTCGAGGATGCCAAAATTTTTTACTATCATGATATTTAGCATTCAACTGTTTAAGTGCAACATCCGTATACCTGTTATATAGAGCATCGCCGGTTCACCACGGAAGAATTATCTCGATTTTTTTATTTTATCCCTGATTTATATTTTCCTGTAATTAATTGTCCTCCTTGGGTTTTAGTTACTTAACTTAGTTTCATTATAACTTCGGTCTGGACGAAGTCCAGTCCAAAAAGCAAAAAGGTTTACACTGGAACACATTTTATTTTCAAAAAAAATGCTTACTTCAGAGTTAAAAAAAATTTACTGCGGCGTATTCATCCTTTAGATGAAAATGCGTATGAGAAAATTTTGAAGAAATTTTCGAGGACGCCGAAATTTTTATACCTCCAGTCGGAAGTACTTTATAAACTTGTTATTTCTTAGGGTATTCTCTACTAGTGCATTGTTAATTTAATTTATTAGGATAAAGTTTTTTTAACTTAATTCT
>JBAWVS010000100.1 GCA_037147175.1 bacterium | reverse complement strand
AAGACGTGAAAAAAGAAAATTTGTTCTAAACTTTTAACTTAACTGAACACTAGAAGCTTAATTAACTCGAATTGTTAAATCGCTAAATTCGTCATGCTGAGTGAAACGAAGCATCTGTCCATTTAAAAAATAAAATAGATTGCCAAATCGAGTCTAAAGCCTCTCCTCTCAATGACGCGTAAATTTAATTTGCAATTCTGGTTAATTATACATATTCTTCGCTGCTTAGTTGCTCGCAATCCGCTTTGCTTCAAAATTAAATTAACTCAGCTAGTTTTTTATAAAGCTCTTTTTCTTCCTGAGTCGGATGTTCTGGAATTGTAATCTTAATTTTTGCTATATGATCGCCAAATCCGCCTTCTTTTTTGGGAAGTCCCAGATTTTTAAGCCTTAAAGATTTTCCTGATTGAGTACCGGACGGTATAGTAACTTTTACAACGCCTTGAAGGGTTTTAACTTCTGCAACAGTGCCAAGGACAGCTTTAGGAGCAGGAATTTCCACATCAGAAGAAAGATTAGATCCATCAACAGTAAACTCATGATGGTGTTTATACTTAATTACAAAATACAGGTTCCCGTTTTTTCCTGAGGAAGAAGCTTTTCCTTCACCGACAAGACGAATTTTCGAACCCTCTTTGATTGCTTTAGGAATTTTTACGTTTAAAACTTTTGAAACAGAAGCTACTCCGCTTCCTCCGCATTTGTAGCATCTGGAACCGCGACCGCCGCACTCGGCGCATTTATCTATATAACTTATCCTTACAGCTTTAGTTCCCTCACCCGTTAAATCTTCAAGATCAATAGCCAAATCCTGTGTTATATCGAGATTTTCTTCAGGCTGTTGATGTCTTTGCGGATGAGGGTGTTGTTGTCTGTGAGTGGATGTTGATTGTTTTGCGAAATCACCGAAAATAGACTCAAAAAACTCGCTAAATCCGCCAAGTCCGCCGCCTTCTCCAAAATCGCCAAACGTGCGGAATCCGCCGAATCCGCCTTCACCAAAATTCATGTGGATGTTTTCAAATCCGGGAGGAGGAGTAAATTGCGACCCTTCCTGCCAACTGCTGCCTAAACCGTCATATCTCTGTCTTTTCTCAGAATCAGACAGAACTTCGTAAGCTTCATTTATTTCTTTAAATTTTATCGTGGCATCGGAATCTTTATTAACATCAGGGTGATATTTTCGCGCCAACTTGCGAAAAGCTGCTTTTATCTGCTTTTCATCAGCATCCCTTGATACCCCGAGAATTTTATAATAATCTTTATATTTCATCTTTATCAGTTCTCAAATCTCTAATTTTATTTTAAGCAAAAAATAAATATACTCAACAAATATGAAAAAATTATAAATTTATTCATAGTCATTAAAACTTGCCTTATAATAAAATTATGAAACAAGTTTTTATTATATTACTAATGTTAATATCTTTTCTTAAGTTTTCAAACCTCTCTTGTATGGCTGAAAGTTCAAGGATTAATTATGATTTGCTTTATAAAGATACCCCTGTTCTTGATTTTATGTATGAAGACGGCATTGATCAGGCTCAAGACAGCGATTATAACAGATATGTAATTTCTCCTTATACCTTAATAAGAATTACAGATACGCTAAGAAACAAAAAAGTTCTTTTAAAACCCGGTTATTATCTTGTAAAACCTGCAAAATGTGACGGATATGAATTTCTTCTTTTTAAACAAAACGGGAGGGTAGCAGGTATAATTCCTGTTTACCAAAAAGTATTAATCATTCCGGAGCTGGTTTATAAAGAACCAATAAAACCAAAAGTCCCTTTATATAAGGCGATTCCTGAAAAAATATTTATTGAAATACCTAAAAAAATAATTACACTGCCTTTTAAAAAATCCTTTGAGCAAAGAAAGGTACTTGTCCCCCCTAAGTCAGCCCTTGAAAGCAAAGTTGTCGGCAATGGAAACTATCTTGAAATTTGGCTCTACGTAGATAAATACTTATATAAAGTGTTATTTAAAATCGAAAATTAAATTTTGTTCAAAAGAGTATGTTTTTTTAAACTAAAGATGTATAATTAGATAAAAACATTTTGGGTTAATTTTTTAATCATTAATTGAATTAGTAATAAAATTTTTTAAGAAGTTATAGTAATAGCAAGTGTAGGGAAAATCAAATGATTAAGTTGGAGTCTTTAAGTGCAAGAATTATTGCGAGTATGGTCGGTCTATCTTTGCTTACGGCAATAACAATCGGCAGTATCAGTGTATTGAAAAGCAGTCAAATTATTTCTAACAGCGCAGAAGAGTTGTTGTTAATAAGTTCTAAAAATAAATCCAATGAGATTTATAACGATTTAAAACAGGTTGAAAAGAATGTAAC
Organism: bacterium; assembly: GCA_037147175.1. NCBI lineage: Bacteria > bacterium. The sequence continues at coordinate 741 of JBAWVS010000100.1, read as the reverse complement.
TTTGATGGGAAGCCTTATTGAAAGCGCAAGCTCCGTACAAAATAAAAATGATATGAATAGTCTAAGGTCAAGATCAGTTGCAGAAACCGAATATTCTAAAATCAGAGTTTATGTTAAAAAACTGGGTGAAAATACTAAATGGTGTATGAGTTCTTATTTTTATTACGATCAGAATTATATACCAAGTTTTGACGGTGCCTGGTTTGTCGGCAAAGATGGAAATTTTGAAAGAAAAATTTCGAATTCTGAAATTACTCACAAAGATGGCGGTTATTATTGGATTCCTGTAGAAACAGGTAAAGCAACTTGGGCTGCGCCATATATAGACTCTGATCTTAAAATGGCAATGGTTACATATGCAGTTCCTGTTTATAAAAACGGTTTTTTACTAGGTCTTTCCGGAATGGACATAACGCTTGATAACCTAAATAATATAGTTAAAAATATAAATATTTATAAAAATAATAATGCTTATATTATTGATAATAATTTTAATTTTATTGCAGGTGATAAATTTAAGACGGGAGATAATTTTCTTCAAGTACAAAAGGGGCTTTACAAGTTTTTAGAAAAATCTTTAAAAAAGCAGAAAGAAGGTTTTGTTGAGTACAATAATGGCGGTGTACACAGAATAATATCGTATTCGGCTTTGCCAAACGGGTTTATTTTGTTAATTGACGTACCTATAGGGATATTAATTAATTCTTTTGATTCTGATAAAAATTAAATTTATACTTTTTG
>JBAWVS010000099.1 GCA_037147175.1 bacterium | reverse complement strand
GAAGTAGTAAAACTTGTCCGTAAAAAAAAGGAAAAGAAGAAACTCCAAGCGTAGGGTTGAAATTTTGAATAACTCCCTGTGAAACGAGGAAAATAGAAAATATTATTGATAAAGGCAATAATATATAAACTATAGAACGTGTTAAATCCACCCAAAAATTTCCGATTTCAGTTGTCGTTTTTCTCGAAAATCCTCTAATAAATGCTATTGCAGCAGCAATACCAATCGCAGCAGATAAGAAATTTTGAACAGTCATTCCAAGCATTTGAGTTAAATAGCTCATTGTCTGTTCACCGCTGTAAGCCTGCCAATTTGTATTAGTTACAAAAGAAACGGCAGTATTTAAAGCCGTATCCCATCTTAAACTTGCAAGTTTTTGAGGATTCAACGGCATAAAATACTGAATTTCCTGTAATATAAACAGAAATACTATTCCTATTATATTTAAAATTAAAAGACTGAAAGTATAAGTCTTCCAGTCCATTTCCTTGTTTTTTTCAATCTTAAGAAATTTATAAATCCAATTTTCCGGTGCAAAATTAAATTTGCCTTCAAACACTTTAGCCATATATTCGCCTAAAAGTAAGGCTAAACCTGTCAAAATCGCTAATAATACTGCTACTTGAAATACATAAGTAACATTCATAAATTCGTCTCCTGATTACATATATTTATTACTATCTATTTAATGAATGGTATATTAATCCTGCTAAAGAGCAATGTCAATTAGATTTTTTGGGTGATTCTATTATTATTATTCACATTTTGTTTGAAATAAGGATAAAAAACATAAAATCATTACAAATATGCAGTAAATATGCTAATTATTACTAATAGATATAAAAACAAAGCAACTATTTATAAGTTATTTTGGATTTTAAATTTTGAAAATAAATATAATGCTATATAACCTAAGATTTAACAAAATATAAAAATATTACCAGCTTGTATTTATAATTTAATGAGCATATAAACAATAATTATAAAAATATTAAACAAAAATATGTTTTTTAAGCTATAAATGCAGACTTTTTATTTAAATAATGTTTTGAAACAGTTCTTTACAATAGAATATATTTTTAAAGACGTAAGTTTATCCAGCTATAAAATCGCATTTTGAAATTATGCTGATAAGATTTGTTATGTAACTTTCAATTTAAAACACCTGTTATATCATTTTTGATTTCAAGCCAAACTTTATTCGCTTAAAATTTCTTCTATCAAATTGGCATTTCTGATTTTGTAAAATGATAGTTTTTTAGAATATATCCTTTTTTTACGAATTGAAGAAAAATTTAAGTGCAATTTTTTTAAGCAAAAATTCAATACACATTTTCTATCTTTTGCTTTTTTGAACCTACTTAAAAATTAGCAATTTTACAGAATTATATTATATGAAATGTTTCTCGTTTTAGACTTTTTGATTTAATATTTAAAAATAGTGTGTTAACTGTTTTGGAGAAATAATTAAAAATGATTGATATATTGCTTTTTAACAGAAATCTTCAGGAAGTTAAAAATATCCAAATAGATGAAGTTTCCGCCTCTGTTGGTAATCCTGAAAACCTTATATGGGTTGACATTGAGTATGCTCCTGATATTTATCCGTCTCAGGAAATTAAAGACCTTCTTCAAAATGTCCTTAAAATTCATCCGTTAAATATTGAAGATTGCACAATATCAGGACAAAACCCGAAATTTGAAGAGTTTCAGGATTACAGTTTTTCAATAGTTTACGCTATAAAGAACTTAAACGGGGAAGAAGTCAAATTTGATGAAATCGACATTGCTATCGGTAAAAATTACGTGCTTACATACAGACATACACTTATTGAAGAAGTGGACACAGTAAAAAATACTTTTAAATCCAAAATAAACCATATACACAAAAATTCTTCAATGCTTTTTCACACAGTAATTGACCACATAATCGATGGTTACCAGTCAGTTGTTGAAAATTTAGATATAAAAATCGATAAAATGGGCAACAAACTCTTTAAAGCCCCAAACCAACCAAAGATAATAATAGGATTAAACTCTATAAAAGAGCTTTTAACTGAAATAAGAAGTATTGTTGTTGCGGAAGAAGGTGTGTTTTTGAATGCGAGCAAAGGATTTTATTCAATAGTAAATGAAGAGGAAAATATCTTTTTTAAGGATATTTATGACCACCTGAATAAAATCCTTGATAAAATTGATAAACAAAGCAGCACTATTTCAAATCTTTTTCTTATTCAGATGAACTTATCAACCCAAAAACTAAATGACCTTATAAAATTTCTTACGATAATTTCTGCTGTTTTACTTCCTGCAAGCGTTATAGCAGGAATCTTCGGGATGAATTTTCATAAAATGCCTCCGTTAGAACATCCGGCAGGTTTTTATATAACAATCTTTTCTATGTTTTTTGTAGGGCTTTTAATGGTAATATTTTTTATTAAGAAAAAATGGATTTAAAGTAAACTCTTCGAAATGGCAACAATAGTAAATTAATTAATATTTAACAGACTTAATTGCATTGAACTATGCTGCTTTAGAGCCTCAGACTCGATTCTTTTCTTTGCCATATTATTTAAAACGTTGCTTTGTTTTTCGGGCAGAGCTGTTGGAAATCTTACAGAAATCATTTCTTTTGGAACAGTATAAGTTTTAGAAATATATTTTCCGTATTTATCGGTTTTTGTTAATTTATATAATTGGGGGAATTCTTGGCAATACTTATCCAGCTTACTTATCAAAGCTTTATTATATGTGTAGATACTCGCTTCTTTATCTTCTTCATTAAAATTAAAAGTTGTGACTCTCTCATATCCGGTCAGGGCAAAACTGTTTTCTCTGGCTTTAACATCTTGTTGCGTAAAACTTATTGTCTGCTTTTTGATTTTTGCCATTTCTTTTAAATGCTCACAACTTTTTATTTATGCAATCTACGATATGATTTTAAACAAATATAATGTATTATGGCAAGCTATTTCATATCCTGATGAAAATTTTATTTGACATTTATAGACAACTGTCTATAATGATAATATGCTTACAGAAAAACAAAAAATATTCTTTGAGAAATTAAAAGAATTATACGGCAAAGAACCACTTCCCAGCTTTGAAAAGATTGCAACAGAGTTTAATTTTAAACACAAAAATTCTGTCTGGCAGTATTTTAACAAACTTAAAGAAGCTGATCTTGTCAGGGAAATTAATAACAAGTTTTTTATTAAGGGATATTAATTAATTCTTTTGATTCTGATAAAAATTAAATTTATACTTTTTGT
>JBAWVS010000098.1 GCA_037147175.1 bacterium | reverse complement strand
TTCGGGAAAATCCGGCTTTGCCGGTTTTCCTGAAAACAAACTCGTTTCAGTATAGTTGTTAAAAGTTGTGAATATTTGTAAATGAATTTTGAAAAACTGACAATTAATTTTTTTGAGCATTTTTTTAAATAAGTAAATAACTGTATTTAAGGAGATAGGCTCAAAAGTGATTTCCAGTACCTTTACACCGAACAGATTATCTTTTTCAGCCAAAAGATTACATTTGCCCGACAAATATATTCAAAGCTTTATAGAATTAAATCCAACTAATAAAGCTGAAATAATCGAGATGTGTGAGCCGGGCGATATAGTTGCGTTTGTAGGAAAAGGACTAAAAGCTTTAGTAGTTAAAGCTGCTACAAAATCAAAAATAAATCATGTAGAGTTAGTTCTCACTAATAGAGAATGCATGGGCTCAGAACGTATTGGAGCCCTGACAGTATGGAAAAAAGAATTAAGCGATGTATTCGGAGATTTATCTACTGATTATAAAGCAGCTTATATTTGCAAACTTAAGCCTGAAATTCGAAAAGAATTATTGTCAAAATCACTTGAATTTAAGACTACTTTAAATAAACTTGCGCAAACTCCCTTTGAAACTTTTAAAAATTGTATAAAACTGGGAATGAATTGTCTTATGGATTTTCCTAAAATATCGGAAAATCCTAAACGCTTAAACTGTGCAGGACTTATAGGAAGTTTTCTAAAAGAAATGAAAATTATTCCTCCTCAAACAAATGTATCATTATTGACGCCCAGAGATATTTTTGATCTGGATATTTTTGAAAAGAAAATTAAAATAAAAACCTGAGTAAAAAATATTTATAAAGTTTTGTAAAAAAGACTGAACTGGACTATTAACTTTTTTATTGAGGAGTTTTTATACTTTTGTATATTTAATTTATTTAAAGAGGAAAGGAAATATATAATGTTTAATTCAGTTCAACAAAAATTTTCAACCCCGAATTACAAAAATATTGCATTTAAAGGAAACGCAGAAAATAAGACAGGCAGAGGCTCATCAGGTAGCCAGCCTGTTAGTGAAGATGTTTATACAGGAAGAAGAGGCTCTTCCCCTGCACCTGCACCCGCAGCTTCAGCAAATAACGGAATCAAAATCCTCGGTTCTTCCAATAATAATTTCATAACTACAAAAAAACCTGCGTAACTGAAGTCATCATTGCCAGATAATTGTATTGTCATTCTGAGGGTTTTAACCCGAAGAATCTGCCCAAAACAGCATTTAAACTAAAACCCAAAAGGGACAGATGTTTCGCTTTGCTCAACATGACAATAAAAAATTAATTGGCAATTTGAGTTAACTAAAATCTTAATTGAAAGCGAAGCAATCTATAAAAATTAAAATGGGCTGCCACGTCAGCACTTTGGGCTTACTTACAATGACAGGTTAATTAATAAAAACATATTTTTATATAAATTTTACCCGCTTGATTATTATTAAATTTTTAAAAAATATGCTTTAATTATTTGTGTAAAAAACTTGTTCGCAAAGGAGATTATTTCATGGCAAAAACAACAGTTTTGGGGATTTTATTAAGAAAAAGAACTATAACAGCAACAGCTTTTCAGGAAATTCTGTCCCGTCACGGCTGTAATATCAAAACAAGAATAGGTCTTCATACCGCAAGTGATAATATTTGCTCTCCTGATGGCGTAATTCTTCTTGATGTTATCGGAGATGAGGCTGATATTAACAAGCTTGAACAAGATTTAAGAAACGTTGACGGTGCAGATATTCAAAAAATGGTTTTTGAAGTCTAACTGTTTAATAATTTTTGTCTTTATGCTACAAAAATTATATGTTTACAGGCTTAATAGAAGAAATCGGAATAATATCTTCGGTGGTGAAACAGTCGCAGGGAGCGGTAATTTCTGTTACATGCTCCAAAATTCTTGACGACTTAAAACTCGGAGACAGTGTTGCCATTGACGGAGCCTGCCAGACGGTCGTCAAATTGAGAACTAACGGTTTTGATGTCGAAGCTGCAAAAGAAACTCTTGATTTAACAACTTTTAAAGACTTTCAAACAGGAAGAAAAGTTAATTTAGAACGGGCAATGCCTGCGAACGGAAGATTCGGAGGGCATATTGTAAGCGGTCATGTCGACGGAGTAGGGATTTTCAAAAGAAAAACCAATCAGGGTATGGCTGATGTTTATTATTTTGAAGCCCCAAATAATGTTTCAAAATACATCATTTACAAAGGCTCTATCTGTATTAACGGAGTAAGCCTTACTGTTGCTTCTATTGAAGGAAATATTTTTACAGTTTCCGTTATCCCGATGACATTAAAAGAAACAAATTTGCCAAATTTAAATACAGGCGACAAAATAAACCTTGAATCAGATATTTTTGCAAAGTATGTTGAAAAGTTTGTTTTTGCGAAGGATAATAAAACTGAAAATATTACTATGAATTATTTACAGGAATACGGGTTTTTAGAATAAATGGGTATGCTGGACACAAATATTAACAAGGCTAATCAGGATAGATTTGAATTTAGTACCGTCGAAGAGGCAATTCAGGACATTAAAGACGGCAAAATGGTTATAGTAGCAGACAATGAGGACAGAGAAAACGAAGGAGATCTGGTCTGCGCATCTGAAAAAATCACTCCCGAAATAATAAATTTCATGGTAAAAGAAGCACGAGGCTTGATTTGTGCAACTTTAACACCTGAAAGAACAAAAGAATTAAGACTTGAACAAATGGTTCATTCAAACACAGAAGCGCAGGGAACAGCTTTTACCGTAAGTGTTGATGCTGCTGCCTCTTATGGCGTAACTACAGGCATTTCAGCGCAGGATAGAGCCGCAACTATAAAAGTACTTGTTGACCCGAATTCCAAACCGACCGATTTGAGAAGACCGGGGCATATTTTCCCGCTTGAAGCAAAACCGGGCGGAGTTTTAAAGCGTGTCGGACAAACCGAAGCCAGCGTAGACCTTGCAAAATTGGCAGGACTTATTCCCTCAGGCGTTATTTGCGAAATACTTAACGAAGACGGCACTATGGCAAGACGCAACGAGCTTGTTGAATTTGCTAAAAAACACGATTTAAAGTTCATTACCGTTGCACAGCTTATAAAATACAGACTAAGAAACGAAAGATTCGTGGAAAAAGTTATAAAAGCATCTTTACCAACTGCTTATGGAGATTTTGACATTTACGGATACATAAACAGACTGGATAATACAGAGCATGTGGCTCTTGTTAAGGGAACTTCAGAGGATTTTACAAATTCAATACCTCTTGTAAGAATGCACAGCGAATGTTTGACAGGAGATATCTTCCACAGCCAAAGATGCGACTGCGGTGACCAGCTTGCAAGCGCGCTTGAATTTATTCAAAAAGAAGGATTGGGTGCTTTAGTATACCTAAGAGCTCACGAAGGAAGAGGCATCGGCTTAATTAACAAGCTTAGGGCTTATGTCCTGCAAGAGCAGGGGCAGGATACGGTAGAAGCCAACGTTTCATTGGGATTTGCACCTGATTTAAGAGATTATGGCGTTGGAGCGCAAATACTTTTAGATCTAGGTATTAAAAAATTCCGCCTTATAACCAACAATCCAAAGAAAATCATCGGACTTGAAGGCTATGATCTTGAAATTGTCGACAGGGTTTCTATGAACATCGACAAAACTAAATACAATGAAAGATATTTGAATACAAAACGTGATAAAATGAATCATATTTTA
>JBAWVS010000097.1 GCA_037147175.1 bacterium | reverse complement strand
AGGAAAAACTTTGCGCTGAATTGGCGCAAAATCCTAATAATTATCCTACAGGCAGTAAAGTCGTACTTTCCGGCACATCTAAATTTTCTGACAAGGTTAATTGCGACCCCGTAGAAATAATAGAAACAGCCAAAGATGCTATTGCCGGCAAAATTGCACAAGATCCGAACACTATGGTTATCGGTCATGAAGCTTGGAAAGAATTAAAAAGAAATGAAAAACTCCGTAAATTAATAAGCGACAGTCAAAACAAGATTGTCACTGTTAATTTCCTCAAAGAAATATTTGAAATACCGAATATAGTAATCGGCAGAAGCGTTTTTGTTGACGGAGCAGGAAATTTTACAAAAGTATGGGGAGATAATGTCATCCTTGCTTATGTTCCTCAATTAAGTTCAAGAACAGAGTATGACCCGTCTTTTGCATATTTAATCAAAAAGAAAAACTCTCTTAACATTGACGAGTACCAACGTGAAGGCAACAAAGTCAGGTATATCAGGGCTACGGATATTTACACACCGTTTATGGTCGGAGCCGATGCAGGATATTTAATTTCCGATACCAACTAAACAAATTATTGCAAATATTTTAAATAAATTTTGAGTTACATAAAAATATAGGAGGCAAAAAATGCCCACTTACAAAATCAAAGGTACAGATATTTTTCACAGTGAAAAACTGTATCCGAACGGTTCAACTATTGAACTAAGAAAAGTAGATGCAGAAAGGCTTGCAGACTATTTGGAATTTATTAAAGAAGATCCTGAAATTCCTGCTGAAGAATTAAAAAAAGAAAAGGAAAAACAGGAAAAAGAAGCGGCTAATAACAAATCTGCTGCTCAAACTACGGTTCAGGTAACAAATTTAGCTCCAACTGTTCAGCAAGCAAATACTATTCCTGTAAAGCAAAATAACTATAACAGGACAAAAGACCGCAGTAACAGACAGCAATACCAGCAGATTAACAGGCAAAATCAGGACAAAAGAAATCAAACATTTTCAACTCCTGCTACTCAAGCTGTACCTGCAAAAATTGAAACCAAAGCAGAGACACCAGTCGTGCAGACTGCACAAACGGTCGAAGTAACTCCTGAAAAAACTGCACAAATTACTCCACCTCCAAACATGAGGGCTTCATAGATTATGGCAGAAAGATTATACAAACCACTTTTAATTGACACTCTAAAAGCAGCGGTAAACATCGAGAAGCAAAGATTTATAGGCTTTGACGGAAATTATTGCGGAGCAAACGCTAAAGCTTACGGTGTTTCAGATGTCGAAATTGAAGCAGAACAATATGCTCCCGTTGCTTTATTCGGAATTTTGCTAGTTAAAACAGCAGGTGCAATTACAGCAGGAACTCGTGTCGCATCAGATGCAAACGGCTACGCCGTAGCTTATTCAACAGGAGAATCAAACGGTTATGCTCTCGATACTGCAGTAGGAGCAGGTGAAATTATACGAATAATCAGGGGAATTTAAATGTACTGCACTCTTTATGACATAAAACAGCAAGTTTCTGAAAACACTTTGATTGAAATTACTGACGATATTCAAGCAAATGAAATCAATATTGAAATTGTCGATGAAGCAATTGTGTATTCGCAAACCCTGATTGACGGTTATTTAAGAGGCAGATACACTCTTCCTTTAACAACTATTCCAGTATTAATAAAAATTATTGCGGCAGATTTAACTGTTTTCAGGCTTTATTCAAGAAGATTTCATACTGATATGCCTGAATCAATTAATGATAAATACAAAAATTCCATAAAACTGCTGGAACAGATTCAAAAAGGTATCATTTCTCTTGGAATTGAAGTACCTGCTTCACCTCCCGAACGTGGAGAATATATGACAAACAAAACTTCAAGTGACAGGATTTTCACAAAATCTTTTATTAACAAATTTTACAGGTAACGAAATATGACTATTAACGAGATAGAAAATGAAATAATTGAGCGAATTAAAAGCAAAATCGCTGATTTGCACATAGAAGGCTTTCCTGAAAAACCGTCAGAGTTTAGATTAACCCATCCGACAGGCGCAATACTGGTTCACTATCAGGGCGGAAGTTACTCGGATTCAAAAAGTGTCGGCTGTATTTATCAGGACAAAAAACTTGAATTTTCTATCACCGTAGTTACAAGAAATCTCAGAAACCACAATGGTTCATATTTCTACCTTGATAAGGTCAGGCAGATTTTAACAGGTTTCAGACCTCTTGTTTGTTCTAAAATGCAGCCTGTAAAAGAAGATTTTATCTCTGAAAACAACGGAATCTGGCAGTATTCGATAAATTTTAGTTTAACAACACCAACAATAGAAGAAACATAGCTTACAAAAAATAAAATACTTTTAAAATACGGAGGCAAAAACCTATGCCTGCAAACTTTTTGCACGGAGTTGAAACGATAGAAATCAAAAAAGGTGTTCGTACGATTAGGACGGTAAAAACGGCTGTTATCGGTCTTGTCGGAACTGCACCGATTGATACAGTCGCAGCAGACTACAAAACAATAAACCAGCCGGTTTTAATAACTAATGAAACAGATGCCGCTTTGTATTTCGGTGAAGCAACAAGCGGATTTACTGTTCCTGCTGCACTTAATGCAATTTTTGATCAGGGTGCAGGAATTGTAATAGTGGTGAATGTATATGACCCTGCAACTCATGAAACAATTTCCGAGGTTCAGACTTCTGATATTGTCGGGACTGTTACAGCTCAAGGCAAAAGAACAGGCTTAAAAGCCCTTAAAGATTCGTATTCACTTTTTGGCTTCTATCCAAAAACAATTATTGTCCCAAAATATTGTGAAGATACAGCAGTTGCAACTGAAATAAATGCGGTTGCAGGAAACATCAGAGCAATAGGATTAATAGACGCTCCTGTCGGAACAACACCCTCTCAAGCAATAACCGGCAGGGGTGCATCAGGAACTATTAACTTTAATTTTTCTTCTGACAGGTTGGTTTTATGCTATCCGCAATTAAAAGTTTATGACACTGCAAGCAACACAACAAAACTGGAACCTTATTCCCAAAGGCTCGCAGGGGTCATCGCATCTAAGGACATAGAGAAGGGTTATCACTGGTCACCATCAAATACTGAAATCAAAGGAATTATTGGCGTTGAAAGAAACCTGACGTCTGTGATTAACGATTCTACCAGCGAAGTTAATCTTTTAAACGAAGCTGGAATCTTAACAATCTTTAATTCCTTCGGTTCAGGCTTTAGAACGTGGGGAAACAGAAACTCTGCTTATCCGACCAATACCGACCCCACTAATTTTATCAATATTAGAAGAACCGCCGATATTATTCACGAAAGTGTCGAATATTCGATGCTCCAATTTATTGATTATCCGATAGACAACGGACTTATCGATTCAATTTGCGAGAGCGTTAATGCCTTTATTCGCACGCTTATCGGAAGAGGAGCTTTGATAGACGGTAAATGCAAATTTAATTCTGCAAAAAATCCCCCAACAGAAATCGCAAACGGACATTTAACTTTTGACATTGAGTTTATGCCGCCTACTCCTGCTGAAAGAATAACATTCGAAAGCTTTATAAATATTGAATTATTAAGGAGTTTACAGCAATGAAATTGGAATTTACTCAACTCAGAGTTATGAAAGTTCATTTGGAAAGTCTTGATTTATGCTGCGATTGTTCAAAAAAAGACATATGTCCGCTAATAACCAAACTAAGAGATAAAATAGCTGTTCTGACACACGAAAGCATAAGAATTGACGAGTGCGATCTTTACAGCAAAAGGAGGAATAAATGTCGAAAATAAAGATTAACAGGCTCACAAACGC
>JBAWVS010000096.1 GCA_037147175.1 bacterium | reverse complement strand
TACAGCAAAAGGAGGAATAAATGTCGAAAATAAAGATTAACAGGCTCACAAACGCCAACATCTATATGGATGGCAACAATCTGCTTGGCAGAGCAGAAGAGATCCAGCTTCCGCAAATAAAACACAAAATGGCAGACCATAAAGCACTTGGAATGATTGGCTCTGCCGAATTCTTTGCAGGGATAGACAAGCTTGAATGCAAAATCAAGTGGAATGCTCTTTATACAGAAGTTATGAAAAAAGCGGCAAATCCTTTTAAGGCTGTTCAAGTTCAAGCAAGGGCAAGTTTAGAAACTTACAACAGTATGGGCAAACTTGCAGAAGTTCCTGCCGTTGCTTATTTAACAGGAACTTTTAAAGAATTTCCTCTGGGCAACTTTAAGCCACAGGATAATGCCGAATACGAAACTACTATGAGCGTTAATTACGCAAAGTTAATCGTTGACGGCGAGGAAATTTTTGAAATAGACGTATTAGAAAACATTTATAAAGTGGAAGGAGTTGATATTTTAGAAACTTACAGGAATAACATAGGAGCTTAAGCTGTTTTATCGTAGACCTTTATTAATGCATCGTTAACAAGATGGCTTACACTTACATCTTCATCTTTTGCAATATTTGAAAGTTTACAATGAAGGGATTTTGAAACTCTTATACTGATTCTTCCTGAACATTCATCTTCAGAAACAGGTTCAACAATAGGTATATTCTCTTCAATGGAACCTTCAAGATATGTTTCTAATGCGGATTCTATTTGTTCAGCAGCATGTTCGAGATTATTACCATGAGAATAGCAAGAAAGTCCTTTTACTCTGGCATAATATCCGCCTTCAGAGCATTTCTCAAATTCGAATTTCCAAGGAAGAGATAAATAATATTCTAAATTTTTAACTTTTTTAGTCATAATCTTCTCCTTTTAAATTATTATCCCAGGCATCCAAAACATCATTAACAGCATCAGGACTTACAGGGCGATGACGAGCAATAACAATCAAAAACATACCTTTTTTGAAAAATTTAAAATGATCTCCCTTTCCAGGTTTCATTTCGTATCCAATCTCAAGCAATACTTTCATGCAAGATTCAAAATCCCAGCCCTTATTGGACTGTTTCATTTTAGATACAATTTTTTCAATTTTATTACTCATATTGTCATTGTATACAATGACAACTCAAATGTCAATACATAACATGACAAGGAGAAAGGCAAACATGAAACAATTTTTATTACCCAGTCAAAAAACAGCCGTATTCAAAGACGGCAAAGGCAGAGACCTTTTAAACGCACAGAGAAAAGCTAAAACACCTGAAGAAATCCTTTATGCTCTGATAGCAGAAATTACTGAAATAGATGGTGAAACTGTAATTTATGAAGATTTGCTGGAAATGTCTCTTGAAGACGTACTTACTTTGCAGGCAGAAATGTCGGGGAAGTTTCAGTCGTTACAGCAGAATGCATCATCCACCTCGCCAAAACCACAGGATGGCAATACAGCGAAATAAAGCAAATGGAACTCTCCGAGCTTGAATTTTGGGTTCAAGAAGCAATTAAGTACAAGCAATCAACAACCGAGGAACTTGAAGAATTATGTTAGACAATATGATGAAAGTATCTTTAACCCTTATCGCTTTTGACAAAATGTCAAGAGTCATTAAAGATGCTGTCAGCGAGTCTAATCAGGAATTCGATAAACTTCAGAAAAAAATTCACCAGACATCGGAAACTATGGAAAGTCTCGGAAAAACAATGCTGGGTGTTGGAGCAGGAATGACAGCAGGCGGACTCGGACTTGCACATTCTCTTGGTTTAACAGATGCAATTCCACAGGCTCTTGAAATGGAACATCGAATCCGAGAACTCGGGAATGTCGGGCAATTAACAGAACAACAACTATTGGGTATGGATAAACGACTCGGGCAAATTTCAAAATACACCAATCAATTCAGACCCGATATTATCGAAGGATTAAGTGTTCTTGTAGCTTCAGGAGTCGATCCGACTAAAGCCCTTGATTATATGAATGTTATCGGAAAAACTGCTACGGCAGAACAAGCGGCAATAATCGATATTTCTAAAACCGCTTTTTCTGTAACCGATAACTTAAAAGTGCCGGTGTCAGAGTTGGCAAGAACTATGGATATTCTTGCTCAGTCAGGAAAAGAAGGCAGATTTGAATTAAAAGATATGGCTGGAGAATTTCCGGGACTTACTGCAAGTGCATCAATGCTCGGAATGAAAGGTGTTTCTGCGGTTGCACAACTTGGTGCGGCTCTTCAAATTGCAATGAAGGGAGCAAAAGATGCACCTGAAGCTGCAAATAATTTGCAAAACTTCATGCAGAAAGTCACTGCTCCTCAAACTATACAAAATTTTAGCAAAAAATTAGGCATCGATTTAAAATCAGAACTTTTAAAAGCAGTGGCAGAAGGAAAAGATCCTATACTTGAAGTTTTAAATATTATCCAAAGAGCAACAGGCGGAGATGTGTTTAAGGTTTCCGAGATATTTCAGGATATGCAGGTTTTAAATTTCATAAAACCTATGATGAAAAATCTTACAGAATATGAACGAATAAAAAAATCAGCTTTGTCTGCAAACGGTGTAGTTGACAGTGATTATCAAAACATGATGAAGACAACTCTGGAGCAATCGAGAAAAATCTTTCCTTTAATCTATACAAAATCTGGAATCGTATGTCTAATACTTTCATATTCCCAAAATATGGCAAAACATGATTTTTAAGATATGTATTGTATGAGCATAGTGTCGAGGGTTTGCAGTGAATTTCCGCATGATATTTTATAAAGTTTTCTGCAAGTTCTCCAAAAGTTAAGGATTTTTTTATCTCAACATAAATGCCATTATTTATTTCCTGCATTACTTTTGATAGTTCTCTTTCGGCCTCTACTTTTGTTTTAAAGCCGCCTTTAATCTTTCTTTTACCAAAATTATCAATAAAATCAATTGTCCAGTAAGTATTTTTACTCCCGTCTTTTCTTGATTCAATCCTTTTTCTTACTCTAGCCATTGTTATAAACCTTTATATTGTTGTATGAATAATAATATCGTGTGTTTGCCGAATCGTGAGCCCTTTGCTAACTTTTGTTGAAATGCTGAAAGCTGTCGATTTTCTTTTCAGCACCAAGAGGCTTACGATTACTACATTTAGAGCAGTTGTTGTAAATGCTGAAAGATTTTTAATGAAATCAATTAAATTTTTCAGGAATAAAATTATTGTTACTAATAAATTTAATTAATTGATCTTCAATAAATCTGACTTTACCCCCCATTTTTACAAAGGGTATTTTCTTTATATGAAGTTTGCATATTTTTAATATGCAAACTTCCTTGTCAAAAAGTAGGTAATTGAAAATACTTCATATAACTTAATAATTAACTCAAAGTCAATTATAGAAATGTTATTAAGCTTTATTGCTTTTTCTCGCTCTGCTTTTTTTAGAATAGATTGTTGAAATCTTTTGAGTTTCCAAACATTCAGGGCATAAATATCTGTCTTTTTTGTATGCAGGAAATAAATTAGTGCATTTAATCTTTTTGTTAATTCCTTCACACTCTTTTATTATATAACTTCGCCCCTTGTCCTTTTTATAAATTTTGTAGATTTCTCTTAAAAAATCTTGATAATTTTTTTTAGAATAATAACTGTAAGTACACATTTCAACAAGTTCTTGAACAAGCCTTGTAAGATTTTTGAGCTTTAGCACAGGAAGACCTTTTACAAATTTGTCTTGATAAGTTAAGTTGTAATCCTCGAAATAGTTGTCTTCATCAATTAATAAAGCTGTCAAAGGTTACACTTTAATCAAAATAATATATGTT
>JBAWVS010000095.1 GCA_037147175.1 bacterium | reverse complement strand
ACATTTAATGCTAAGACGGTTAACTAAATGAAAAACTTTTCAGATGACCTCTTAGTTTTTTTAACAAAACTTTATGAAAATAATAAGAATTCAGTATTGTCAGGAGAAAATGTGATTTAAATTTTAAATTTTCATTTATGGCATAATTAAATAAATATGGAATATAAACCGTCGGGTAAAATGGCGAAAATGGATATAAATAAAAACGAATATATCGTCGTAAGAGGAGCAAATTGCCATAATTTAAAGAATGTAAGTGTGTCAATCCCCAAAAATCAGCTTGTAGTGTTTACGGGCGTGAGCGGTTCGGGGAAGAGCAGCCTTGCGTTTGATACAATTTTTGCGGAAGGTCAAAGACGCTATATAGAAAGCTTAAGCGCCTATGCAAGACAGTTTTTGGGGCAGTTGGACAAGCCTGATGTGGAAAGCATAGAAGGACTGAGCCCTGCAATCTCCATAGACCAGAAATCAACAAACAACAACCCACGCTCTACTGTAGGAACAGTTACAGAGATTTACGACCATTTACGGCTTCTTTATGCGCGAATCGGAACACCCCACTGCCCTGAATGCGGTAAAGAAATCAAGCCTCAAACCCTCGATCAAATAGTAAATAATATTCTTAAACTTGATGAAGGAACTAAAATTCAAATTTTATCTCCTCTTGTAAGAGGCAGAAAAGGCGAATATTCAGGACTTTTCAGTGAATTGAGGCAGGAAGGTTTTATCCGAGTGAGAGTTGACGGAAAAACCTGCAATCTCGATGAAGATGAAATAAAACTCGCTAAAACAAAAAAACATGACATAGAAGTTATCGTAGACAGAATTATAGTTAAAGAATCCGCCCGTTCAAGGATTTCAGAAAGCGTACAGACTGCTCTAAAAAAAGCTGACGGACTCGTTATTGTTGATTTAATGGGAGAAAAACAAATAATTTATTCTGAAAAGCTTGCTTGCTCAGAATGTGAGCTGAGTTTTGATGAGCTTTCACCGAGGTTGTTTAGTTTTAACAGCCCTTTTGGAGCATGTCCAAATTGCAGCGGGATAGGCGCGCATCTTGAGATTAGTCCGAACCTTATAGTTCCTGACGAAAGAAAATCTTTGAAGCAGGGTGCTATTTATCCGTGGGCAAAAACTGGAAATCAATATTATGTTGATATCATAAATTCAGTATGCAGACACTATGACATAGACGCAGAAACCCCATGGGAATTGCTTTCTGAAGAACATAAAAATATTATGCTTTACGGAAGCGGCAAAGAAAAAGTGCTTCTTTCTCATGCCGACTTCAAAAGAACACACCAAAAAAGCTACTATGCCAAACATGAAGGGGTTATTCCGTATCTTAAAAAGCGCTATGAAGGTTCGTCTTCTGATCTGGTCAGAGGCGAAATTGAAAAATATATGGACTCTATCCCTTGTCCTGATTGTCGTGGCACAAGACTAAAACCATTGGCTCTTGCAGTAAAAATTAAGGGAAATTCAATAGCAGATGTGTGTGCAATGCCTGTCAATGAATGCCATGACTTCATCTCAGGGCTTTTCCTGACACTTTCGGAATATCATATCGCAATAGTTAAGCAGCTTTTGTCTGAAATCAGGGAAAGATTAAAATTTTTGCTCGATGTCGGATTGAATTATCTTACTCTTTCCAGAATGGCAGGAACGCTTTCAGGCGGAGAAGCACAGAGAATAAGGCTGGCTACTCAAATCGGTTCAGGACTTTCAGGAGTGCTTTATGTCCTTGATGAGCCTAGCATAGGGCTTCATCAATTAAACAACCGACAGCTATTAAACACGCTTTTCAGGCTTAGAAATCTTGGAAATACTCTTATAGTAGTGGAACATGATGAGGAAATCATAAGAAGTGCCGACTGGATAGTCGATATTGGCCCTAAAGCAGGAACTCATGGCGGAGAAATCATTGCTGAAGGCACACCTTCAGACATCGAAGAAGTTAGAGAATCACTTACAGGGCAGTATTTAAGAGGTTCAAAATCAATAAAAATTTCAAAAAAAAGAAGAGACGGTAATGGAAACTCTATAAAAATAATAAATGCACATAAAAATAACCTTAAAAATATTGACGTCGAAATTCCGCTGGGGAAAATCGTTTCCATAACAGGAGTAAGCGGTTCTGGAAAATCTTCTCTGATTTTTGATATTTTGCAGCCTTATGTAAAGCATAAACTCGGAAGAAATGCTCCTAAACCTCAGGGTGTGCGTGAAATTATCGGGCTTGAAAACATAGATAAAATTATTGATATTGACCAGAGCCCTATAGGTAGAACTCCACGCAGCAACCCTGCAACTTATACAGGAACTTTTGATCATATAAGAGCGCTTTTTGCTCTTACCAACGAAGCCAAAGCCAGAGGCTATCAACAGGGAAGATTTAGCTTTAATGTCAAAGGCGGAAGATGTGAAGCTTGTTCAGGTGACGGAATAATTAAGATAGAAATGAATTTCCTGCCTGATGTTTACGTTCCATGCGAGGTCTGTAAAAGCGCAAGATACAATAGAGAAACCCTTGAGGTTAAATACAAAGGGAAATCGATTTCTGATGTACTTGAAATGACAGTTGAAGAAGCTTATGAGTTTTTCAAAAATATTCCTAAAATTGCTAACAAGCTTCAAACCCTTCATGAAGTAGGACTTGACTATATAAAACTCGGTCAGAGTGCAACTACACTTTCCGGTGGCGAAGCTCAGCGTGTAAAACTCGCTTCTGAATTAAACAAACGAAGCACAGGAAAAACTCTTTATCTTATGGATGAGCCTTCTGTGGGGCTTCACTGGCATGACCTGTCAAAATTAATTGATATTATCAATACTCTGGCAGATTCGGGAAATACTATTCTTGTAATCGAGCATAATCTGGACATAATAAAAATTTCCGACCATATTATTGATATGGGTCCGGAAGGAGGAAATGCAGGAGGAGAAATCATTGCGCAGGGAACTCCCGAACAGATTGCTCAAGCTAAAAATTCCCATACAGGAAAGTATTTAAAGAAAATTTTTTAAAAAAAAGCAATTTTTTATCTTCAGTTGTTTTGTAAAAACATAACTTATCTCTAAACAAAGGAAAATAAAAAATTGTCGGTTCAATTTAAACTTAACACCACAAAATATAACAACATCAGCTATTCTGAAAATATTAGTTTTCAGGGGTTAAACCGATGCCTTTCAAAACACTTTATTAATAAAAAAACTGCGCTGGAATTAGCAAACATATATCCGAATTCAAGAAGATTTGTCGGAAACTTGCCGCACGAATGGATTGCTGAAATTCCACAAAAAAGAAGAAAAGAAACAATTCAAGAAATTCAGGATTTATTTGCAAGCTTTGCAGAAAAACTCTACACTCCCAAATTTTCAGAATTTCCGAAAAATGAAAAATTTGTTACTGATTTTTTAAAAAAATTAGAAAAACTCCTTTGGATGGATACAAAAATAGAGTTTATCGGTGAAGGGATTACTGCGGGAAAAGCACATAAATTAGTTGTTGGAGATAAACAATATGTACTTAAAACCTTTCATAGTGATATAGATAAAAAAAAGATACATAAGCATGGAAAAGTCATGGAGCCAACCAGAGCGCCTTATGCTAACAAGAAAGGTGCAGGGTCATTTGTTGATTTTTATTTTGGCAAAACAGGAACTGCTGAAAGCGCAGATGGTTTTATGGTTACAAAATTCGAAGTTCCCGATAAAATACTTACGCCTAGAGAAGAAATGAAACGATTATTAAGACTTTTAAAATCCCCTGTTGGTAGTTCAGATGTTAGAATTAGTCTAGTGCATTGTTAATTTAATTTATTAGGATAAAGTTTTTTTAACTTAATTCTT
>JBAWVS010000094.1 GCA_037147175.1 bacterium | reverse complement strand
TTAATTTTTCTCTTCTTTTTTTATCGGAGAATCAATAAAATTTCTTAAGGTCCCTACCTATATCCGAAGTTCTTTCTGAAATGAATAATATGATTTGTATACTTGCATTAGTGGCAATATTAGCAGTGGCAATAACCTGTTTTATAGCCTTTAAGCTCGGGCATAAAATCTCTAAACCAATAGAAGATCTTTCTGATATAAGTTTGAAACTTGCCGAAAACGACTTAAAAGTTTGTATAATAGAAGATTCCAGTGCTTCTGAAATAGGTAGGTTAACCAGAGCATTCAGTAAATTTATAAATAATTTTAAAAATTTGATTAGGCAGGTAAATAAAACCGTTGAAGAAGTCTTAGCAGGATCAAATGGAATTAGCATTGCTACAGAACAAACTTCAAAAGGCGCAGGACAGGTGGCTTTAAGTATATCTCAATTAGCTTCAGGATCTCAGGAACAAGCTCGCCATGTTAATGAAAGTGTTCAATGCGTGGAAGAAATAAATAATTCTATTCAGGTAATTTTAAAAACAATGGATGAAACTGTCAATATAGCTAAAACTACTGAAGATAATGCAAATAAAGGTAGTTCTAAAGCTAATGTAGCCGCTATAAGCTCTAAAGAAGTTAAAGATTCAGCTGATGAAGTTGCTATAGAAATAGCCGACCTTGGCAAATTAGGATCAGAAATAGGAGTTATTGTTGAATTAATTAAAGGCATAGCCAACCAGACTAATTTACTTGCGCTTAATGCTGCAATAGAAGCTGCACGGGCAGGAGAACATGGAAAAGGTTTTGCGGTGGTCGCAGATGAAGTTAAAAAATTGGCGACACAGTCTGCCGAAGCTACAGATAAAATAACAGTAATGATTAAACAAATTCAGAATAAAACTGTTAATGCAGTTCATACGATGGAAAAAACCACCAAGGATATTGATATAAGTCTCAAACATATTGAAGATGTTGAAATCAGTTTAAAAGAAATAGCCACGGCTTCAATATCTACAACTGATAAAATTAAAGAATCTGCAGATAAAATAACTGATCTGGCTAATAAAGCAGATAATGTGGTCAATATGATGGAAAATATTTCTGCTATTACGGAACAAGCTGCTGCAAGCACAGAAGAAATAGCAAGTGTTTCACACGAACAAACACAAAGCCTTGAAAAAATAAATATCAATTCTCAAATATTGGCGAAAGCCGCTCAAAATTTGCAAGAACTCATTTCAACTTTTAAAATTTAAGTTCTCAAATGCTTTCAAATTTGGTATAGTGTCAGTAAAGAGTGATAGGAGTGTTATTATGAAAACAAAAAAAATCAAGGGACTTTTTTTGCTGTCGGCAGCTGTTGCAGTGTCATTGTCGATAGGGAACATGTCGTTTGCTGATTCAAGTGCAAGTGCAGATTTAAATGCACAGGGTAATTTGCAAACAAAAGTTATTTTAGGAGTTGATAGTTCTCAGCAGAGTCAACAGAATATTCTTGCCGTGAATCCTGAAACAGCAGAAATTCCGGCTAGCCAAATAACTCAAACTCCTTGTAAATATAAAGCTGATGTAGTCGTACCTTTAACTGAAACCAATGCGAAAGAAGCTGATAAAGATAAAAATATAGTTCCTGTTCTTGATTTAAAAGGCGGTGTCCAGACACAGGAAGCCAAAAAAGAAACTCCTCTTACAATATGGCTTAATCAGGATAGAGCCACAGGCGATTGGAATGGGCTTCGTTCAAAGCTTGAAGATAATGGAGTGACTGTTTCCGGTTCATATATGTTGAATAACTTCATGAAAGGACACGGCGGCGGACTTTTAGGTAACAGCAAACCTTCTTATCAGGGTCTTGTAAATACCTCTGTAGAGCTTAATACAGAAAAAATGCATTTATATCCGGGCGGAAAATTATTTGTATTATTTCAGGATATTAACGGAAAAGGATTGTCTGAAAAATACACAGGCGATTATATGTATTTTAATTCCTACGAATCTGCAAGACCGGGACCTCAATTAAGCGAATACTGGTATGAACAAAGTCTTTTGTCTAATAAAATAAAATTAAAAGTGGGAAAACAAGATGCTAACTGTGAATTTCAAGCACTTGACACAGGTTTCCAATTTATAAATTCAGGGTTTAACTTCATAGTTAACTCTTCATTGCCTACATACCCTAATCCTGCTGTTGGTTTTGTAACAACATTGCAGCCTACCGAGAATATATATCTGAAATATGGTCTGTTTGATGCAAATGGCGTAGGCAGCCAGAGCGGTTTTAATACGATTTTTCACAAAGACGGTGCTTTGCAGCATATGGGAGAACTTGGATTCACTCATTCATTAAAAGGCTATTCAGGAAAATATATAGTCGGAACATGGCATAATAACAAAAGCAGAGATGAGTTCTTAAGTGATGATATAGCATATGATGCTGACAGCAATCCAACAGGTGTTGTCCCTGGAACTTTCCAGAGCACTAACGGATTTTATACAGAATTTGACCAAAAAATATTCAAAGAAAAGCCTGATAATGTAGACGGGCAAGGTTTATCTTTACTTGGACAATTCTCATGGGCGCCTCCTAACAAAAACGAGTTAACAAAATATTTCGGAACAGCCCTGGCTTATAAAGGTTTGATTCCTAGAAGGGATGAAGATGTTATAGGTGTCGGAGTAAATACTGCTATTTTCAGTAAAAGAGCTGGTTCTTTATCCAGTGCAACAGATGATGGTAGACAAAGGACTGGAAATAAAGGTGAAAGCGTTCTCGAAGTATTTTACAAAATAGCTTTAACTCCATGGTTGTCTATTCAGCCTGATTTCCAATGGATAAACAAACCTTATTATTCTGACAAAAGTACTGTAGTGTTTGGTGTCAGAACTAATATTACTTTTTAAGAAATAAAAAGATTCTTACAATCTTACGCAAAGATTATTTAAAAAATCTTCATAACTAAGCTTCAAACCTTGTTTGAAAGAGATTTTTGTCTGCCAGCCCAGTGCATTAAGCCTTGACACATCCAAAAGTTTTTTGGGTGTGCCATCTGGCTTTGTAGTATCAAATTCCAATTCACCTTCAAAGCCTACAGTCTCTTTTATAAGCTCCGCTAATTCTCTTATTGTAACGTCTGTACCTGTTCCGATGTTTATAAATTCGCCTATTTCTTCTGCATTTTTGTTTTCCATAAGATAGACGCAGGCTTCAGCAAGATCATCGCTGCACATAAATTCTCTCATGGGAGTGCCTGTCCCCCAAACAGTAACCTTTTGAAGATTTTTTTCTTTAGCTTCGTGAAATCTTCTTAAAAGCATCGGTATAACATGGGCATTTTCGGTGTGGTAATTGTCGTTTATGCCATATAAATTACATGGCATAGCGGAAATATAATTTGTTCCGTATTGTTTGTTAAAAGCGCTGCAAAGCTTGATTCCGGTAATTTTTGCAAGAGCGTAAGGCTCATTTGTGGGTTCAAGAGCCGAAGTTAAAAGATATTCTTCTTTAATCGGCTGGGGAGCAAGCTTCGGATAAATACAGCTTGAACCAAGGAACAATAATTTTTTAACATTATTTTTATAAGCCGCTTCGATAATGTTGTTCTGGATTTTCAGGTTATCAAGCAGAAAATCAACAGGATAAGCGTTATTTGCATAAATTCCGCCTACTTTTGCTGCTGCAAGAAAGACCCAATCAGGTTTTTCTTCTTCAAAAAATTTAAAAACCTTTTCTGTTTGCATCAAATCAAGTTCTTCCCTTGTTTTTAGAATAAAGTTTTTATATCCTTTTTTTTGTAATTGTCTTATAAGCGCGCTTCCGACAAGTCCTTTATGTCCGGCTATAAATATTTTCTTATCCATTAATTTTTCCTTTTTGGTTAATTATAGTGCTCTGAAAAAGTAATTAAGAAATGAAATATTTTTTGCGAAAG
>JBAWVS010000093.1 GCA_037147175.1 bacterium | reverse complement strand
TGAAAGGATGATAACTTATATTTTTTTCTGTCCGATTTCTACGGCATATTATAGTTTTAGCACTTACACAATTCCTTTGCGTATAAGAGAAAGATTAAAAATATGTTAGGGAAATTAATGTGAATATAAAAAGTATAGCATTGGTTGATTGTGATTCGTTTTTTGTATCCTGTGAACAGCTTATGAACCCGTCTCTTCTAAACAAACCTGTATGTGTAGCAAGTAATAATGATGGTTGTGTTGTTGCCCGCTCAAGAGAAGCAAAAGCTATCGGAATTAAAATGGGGATGCCTGTATTTATGGCGAAAAAAGAATTTCCGCAGGGGATTTATCTTTCTGGAAATATGGCTTTATACGGTGAAATTTCAGATAAGGTTATGAAAACCCTTAAAGAATATAGCCCGCTTATAGAAATTTATTCTATAGACGAAGCTTTTGTTGATTTAACAGGGTTAAGAAAGATGTATAGAAAATCTTACCTAGATATAGCAAGAGAAATTAGAAGTGGAGTTATAGAAAAAGTTGGTGTTCCTGTATCTATCGGAGTAAGTTCAACAAAAGTTCTTGCTAAACTGGCTTCTGAAAAGGCTAAAAAATCTAATGGAGTTTATAGGATAGGATTCAGGGATATTACGGATGAACTCAAAAAGACAGATATTTCAGAAATTTGGGGCATAGGTAGAAATACAACGGCTCTGTTGAATAAATACGGCATAAGAACCGCTTATCAGTTTACGCTTATTGAAGATACAAGAATGACCAAACTTCTTGGTAAAAAAGGCATAGAGCTTAAGAAAGAATTGCTAGGCGAGAGTATTTCTCCTGTTTCAGATAAATATATACTTCAAAAATCAATACAGAAAACAAGTTCTTTTGCTAAATTTACTTCTGATGAAAGATATATTATAAATTCTTTAAATTATCACGCTCACAGGGCTTGCAGAAAATTAAGACAGCTTAATTTAAAAACCAGAAGCATTGGTGTAATGCTAAGGACAAAAGATTTTAAGGTTTATTACCAGAAAGTACAGTTAATTCAACCAACTGATTTTGAATTTGATGTTCAAGAAGCTATTAAAATAATTTTTGCTGATATATTTATCCCGAACATTATTTACAGAAGTTCAGGAATAACTTTTGAAGATTTAACAGAAGAAACCCAGCTTTCTCTTTTTTCTTCAGTAAAAAAAAATGAAAAAGCTGGTAAAATAACTTCTGCTTGGGATAAACTTGAGAATAAATATGGCAGAGATGTCATTTTTACTGGCAGGATAGATTAATTTATTTCATTTTTTAAGCCTTGATTTTTAAATACAAGATAAAAAACTTCATATCCTTGTCTTTCAAGAAAAGGAACTGATTTTGAACCTACAAAACCTGTTGACCCTGAAATTAAAATTTTCATAAAACCTAAAATCCTAAGATTTACTAATCAATTATGTACATAATTTCATTTCTTCTTAAAAATGGAAGTGTAAAAGGGGCATCGTAAAAAGCATAAATGGGTTCACTTTTTATTTTAAATCCGTTTTCTTTTATAAAATTATCAAGTTTTTGCTTATTTTTACTTAAATTTGATTCAGAGGATAATCCTGAAAATCTTATTACTGCTCTTCTGGATTCTTCCTGCTTATAAATTTTGATTCTTTCATCTTTGGGCTTTGGAACATTTTCCAGAGTATATTTAGAAGGAACTACAAATGACAATTTCCAGTTGTTGTTTTCTTTTATTTGTTGAACAGGGATTGTCATAGAGATTTTTTCACCGCTTTGGGTCACAGGAACGGTCATTGGAATTTTTTCATTAGGAATATTTTTCCCACTTATATAATCAAAAAGAATCATAAACGCTTCATTTGCAGCTTTATCTCTCTCTCCTGTCGTTGTAACTTCTGCAACAAGATATGAAGGATATTTTCTGATTTCGATATTCTTGTAAGACTTTATAACTTGATATTCAGGTGTTTCATATTTTGCCATAATTGGTGATGCTCCAATAAAAACTAATAAAAATAAAGCTGATAAAAATAACTTTAAAATGTTTTTCATATATTTACCTCC
The DNA here is from genome assembly GCA_037147175.1 of bacterium. NCBI lineage: Bacteria > bacterium. The sequence continues at coordinate 2,028 of JBAWVS010000093.1, read as the reverse complement.
GATTAAAGTATATTTATTTTTAAATTCTAACAAAAATTAGAATTATCCTGATAAGATATAATGAAAAATTAATTTTGTGGAGTTAGAAAATGAAAAAACTTTATGATGAACCGCTATACACAGAAAAACAAAACGAAAAAATTGCAGATGAAACTATACAAAACGAAATTAAAAAGATTCTTTTAAGTCAATCATTTGCGGTTTTATCAACTCAAGGAAACGGTCAGCCTTTTTCTTCTCTTATAACTTATGTTTGCAGTGAAGACTTCAAGAAAATCATATTTGCTACTCCTTTAGCTACAAGGAAGTTTGATTTAATTTCAAAATGTGGCAATGTTTCAATTATGGTTGACACAAGGTCATCAAATCCAGAAAGCATAAATGAAATAAATGCTATAACCATAATTGGAAATGCTAAAATAGCAGAAGATAATCAGGACAAATTATTATATGCCACTATGCTTATTAAATCTCATCCTTACCTTGAAACATTTGTAAAATCTTCTTCAACAGCCATTATAGCGGTTGATATTGAAAAATATTTCTACGTAAGAAAATTTCAAGAAGTCATTGAATGGAATCCTAATTAAATTTTACATAGCTATTGTAGCAGTAGAAGAAATGATATTTAAAAGTCAAAAGTATTTATTTTCAGGCATTGTTCCAGCTCGTATCGGTCAATATGACTTTTTAAAAGATATCCAGCAATGAGCGCACTTGAAATACTTTCTTTTACACTAAGTCCAGCGTCTTTTCTTGCTCTGGCTATTGATTTGGCATAGTCAATTATTACCTCAAGCACTTGTAAGTTCATTCTGTCTGTCATTAAGTCCATAGACGTATCATCTTTAAGACTTGCAAGAAATTTTTCTGCTTCATTTTTTAAGTCCATTATAAATAACTCCATATTTTATGTTTTTTTCTAACTCTTCCTGATACATTGCGTTATAGATAATATTTTCAAGTTCTTCTATACGTTTTTCTTTTTCTTCACAGGATTTACACATCTAAAGTCTCCTTTTTCAAAAGCCCATTCTGATTATAAGTTTCTTTGCAGTTACAGCATCCTTGTATTCACAGGCATTGAGTAATTTATAATAAAGTTTGCGGACGTAGGGAGAGTATGAAAAATTATTTGTTTTTTCTGCCATTGTTCCGATTTCCTGTAATCGTTCCAGCCAATTCATTAATTTAAGTCCTCTTGTTTTTGTATATCCTTATTATAACCTATGTATGTACAAAAATACATACATAAATACGGACATGTTGCAAAAGTTTTACAAATATAAGTATTTTAATAGGACATGTGTTATACTAAAGTTAAATAATTTAAAATTAGAGGTATTTATTATGAGAAAAAAATTAACACGTACTGGCAACAGTTCTGCCCTTATAATTCCGCCCGCTTTTCTTGATATTTTAAAAATAGATAAAAATACTGAATTGGAAGTAACTATAGAAAATGGAAAAATTGTAGCTTTCCCTGTAAAAAAAGAATTCGACTGGAATAGTGTTTCTGAAGAAGATGAGGAACTTTCTCCTGAAGAAATCGACTCAATGAAACGTGGAGAAGAAGATATTAAGGCTGGTAGAGTAATAGATGCTGAAGAAGTCTGGAAAAGGCTTGGTATATGATTGTAAGACTTTCTGAAGAAGCCATAAAAAGTTTACGGGATATTGCTAAAATAGACGTTAAACGGATAAAAGACAGGATTCAAAAATTTATTGACAATCCTGAATCTTGTAATTTTAAGAAACTCAAGGGATACAACGGACGTTACAGGATCAGACAGGGGAATTATAGGATTATCTGTGAGTTTGTTGATGAAAGTTTCAGAATTCTTCACGTAATTGACGTAAAACACCGAAGCGAAGCATATAAGGATTAGCAAAAAATATTTTCTTAAAGTCAATATGCCTTTAAAATAAAAATAATATAAAACGAAAAGTTTTGAAATCACAGGAAAAAGTACTCTAGTGTTCAGTTAAGTTAAAAGTTTAGAACAAATTTTCTTTTTTCACGTCTTG
>JBAWVS010000092.1 GCA_037147175.1 bacterium | reverse complement strand
ATCGGACAGAAAAAAATATAAGTTATCATCCTTTCATCGAGATAAAATAGAAAAACTTGCTAAAGACTTGTGCTGATATTGTGGAAAACTTTATCTGATCTAAAAGCAGGAGGAAGAAAATAAATCTCTCATAAGATTTTAATAGTTATCTTAATATAAATATACATAATTTAAGCTCACTAGCATCGACAAGAAGGTGAGTTAAATATTAATTAGGTAGAAAGTTATCAGAATGAATAGAATGTATACCAAATAGGTAGCTATCTATCTCATTTTAATGTACTCAATATCCACAAGCTTTAAGATTATGGAGAAAGGTTGAAATATAACCTATAAGTGATAGTAAGCAGGAATGAATATAATCTATAGGTGATTAAAAACAGCAGCTATGCAAATACATAATTATATTACTCATATAATCTTATAGTATTCCTATTCCTATTTTATTTTAATATAATCTTATATAGTATAATATCTTATATAAACTTATATAATCTTATTAAAATTTAATTAATTTATGTTATCTATATAATTATACGATAGGCATTTTTGTTAATTTCTATTTCTGTTAATCCTTGTTATTATTGTGTTACAGAAATGATTTTAACTATACACAGGTTTTAAGAGATTTAATTACTTGTTTATATTGTTACTACAGGATTTATGTTATATTTGAGATTTACAATTAAGCTTGAGAATAAATTCAAGTTTATCATATAAAACTTCAAAAGAATTACCATCACAGAAATCTTCAGCAGCACAATGTAAATCTCCAAGCATCCAACTTAATTTCTGACAATTCATCACCTGGAATAAATCAATAATGTTGCTGTAAATATCTTTAAGCTTATAATTGATTTTCCCTGAAGAAGTTTCTCGTCTCAGTATTGTTAAACCAATTATTCTATTATGGTGGGATATATCATTTCTAAGCTTTCTTACACTTTCAAGCTTGTTTTTAACTTGTAAATAATCTGCATCATTAATAAAAATATCTTTCAGTTTAATATTTTTCCCATCCCATAATGATTTATTCTTTATTAATAGTGTCCAAAAGCCTAAAGTGGTATAGTTATCAACAAAATACATATTATCAAAAGTTTTATTATCATATCTATAAGAACTTATAACCTTTAATAAGTCTCTTTTATCCTTGTCCTTGAATGTATAAAACAATTGCTCACTTGAAATCCAATCATAACCTATTGTTGAGCATAGATAATTATTAATTTTATTCTTTAAAGTTGTTTCAAACAAGTAAATATAAGGATAAATAGCAGTTGAAAGTTTGATATTATAGCGGTATAAGTATACAACCATATCCCATTTATCTTTAAAATCCTGGCTTAACCGATATAAAAATTCTACAGCTTGACTATTACTTGTTAAAAGTTCAATATATGGAGTTAATCTATAGTAAGGAACTGTTTCTAAAAATTCTCCGATTTGCAAGCCTCTCTCACTATCTAAAGATAATTGAGATATTATTTTGCTTATAAATCTTTGCTTGTCGTATTTACCAGCCATAAAAAATTGTGAGTCCTTTATTAATAAGAATAAAAACTTATTTGCTATCTATTGACATTATACAATAAATACGTAATAATACTAGCATCAGACGGTTGCTCAAGGGCAGCCGTAATTTTGTTTTAAGGGGTTAAACTCTAAATTAAATCATCTTTCTGTTTTCTTGTTAGTCCTTTGATCCTATATTCTTCTTTCATAGCTTCTGATTTTGTCTTATATTCTTTACTATAAACAATTTTAACAGGTTTATTTGCTTTAGTAAATTTTGAAGCTGTACCATTTAAATGACTTTCAAATCTCTTTCTGAGATCATCTGTGTAACCACAATAAAGCTTATTATTAACTGTTAATAAAATATATGTATAAAACTTTTTATCGGGCATGGACTTATTTTCCAAACTTTAAACCAAAGAATGATTTTTGCTTAAGCTTTTCATTTTCTTTTTCAAGTTCACTAACCTTAGTTTGTAAAGTTATATTACTTTGGTTTGTTTGGTTGTATAGGTTTTGTAATTCAAAGAACTTTTCTTGCCAGTATTTAACATCCTGGTCTTTAGTAATTAGGTTATCAGTGAGCAATTCAGCCTTTCCAGCAAGTTTAGAAAGGTACTCTATTTTGTTGACTAACTCAATCATAACTATATCATTTGGTTGGTTTTTTGGTTGGTTAACCTCTGAACTAACCTCTATAACTTCAGCATCAAACTGGTTATGCTTTGTAATATATTCTTTAATTATTTCATCATCTAAATCTAAATAATAATTACCTTTTAGGTCTTTTTCAGATGGCAATTTACTACTATGTACAAGTTTTCTTATTGCAGTATCAGAAACACCGCATATTTCAGCTAATCTTTTAATTGAAACTTTTTGCATAACTAACCCTAAACTAACCTTACTAAGTGTGAAAACTAACCAGACAAACCAGTTATTGACACATATTATAAATCTATTATCATGGTCATGTCAAAAACTTTACAAACAAAAAAGAACCTTCTCGAAAGAAAGCTCTCATTTAATCTCAAATTAATTATAGCTCTTTCTTGAAGTTTTGCAAGTTTTGTTATGCAAATATTTTAGGAGGATTGAAAGAATTATGCAAAATACGGCATCATTACAACAAAAACCGACACAATTTAAATTAAGTAAGATTACCTTACAAAGTTTATCAAAGTTCAATATAAGTCCAACTGCAAAGCTTGTACTGCTTTATTTGATTGATTGCTATAATCCTGCAAAGGTTTATATGTTCCCTAAGCAAGAAACTATTGCTGATAAACTCGGCATTTCTTTAAGCAGTGTTAAAAGAGCTATAAAAGAACTCGCTAAGGCTAATGTAATCATCATAGAACTTAAATTTTCAAACAGATATAATCTAACTCAAACTTTTTTTGACTTGCTTAATTTGACACCTGATACAGCTCAAATTGATTTACCAAAGTGTCAAAAAGAGCTGAATCATGTAATAACAGAAAAAGAAACAGATAAAAAACAAGAAAAATTATTATTTTCTTTAAAATTTCTTTTAGAACTAAGTAAAACTGATACTATCGCCTATAGTGAAGCTCTTTCTAATCTTTCAGAAGGTGATAAAGAAAAACTAGCAAAGATTAAACTGGGAAGAATGTCTTTAACAAACTTTCAGAGAGAAAATCTTGATAAATTTATTATGCTGAATGAATATGAAATCAACAAAGTTAATAGCTTAGAACCTTATTTTAGGCAAGAAAATATAGATATTTTTTATAATGCCAGGATTAAAAAGATCAGAGAATTTAAAGAAAATCAAAATAAACAAGAATTTGAAGTACAAAAGCCTTTAGAAATGGACAAAAGACAAGAAATACTCAATATTTTATCAACAGGTTATAAAGCATTTTCAGGCAATAAAGTTTTATTAATAAAATTTCTTGAAGAAAAATCAGACAGAATGAAGCATTATAACATTCAAGAGTCAGATTTAAGTATCTAAAATATAAATAAATCCCTCTTAATAAGAAGAAATAAGTAAAGGAAATTACTCTCTATTTCAATAGATATAAGGCTATTGCTTTTACATCAACGAAAACATTGAGTCTCAGGCATATCAATTTTAATTTTAAATAGGTGCTAATTAAGCTACTCATAAGAGTTACAGCCATTACTCTTAATTATAACACGGACTTATATAGAAGAAAGAATAGAAAATTAAACTGTTATTCTTTTATTAAAAAATATAACCTCAACTTCTCTCATAAACTGGAGGGGGACTCGTAAACTGGGTTCTCCTCTTCCTTCTTCAAAGAAAAGAGGATATTTAGTAAAGTTTAAAACTGGAAGGGCTTTAGAAAAGGTGAATAGGATTAAAAAATTAATAGAACCTGGACAAAATATTTTAGCAAATCACTTGATAAATTACTCCTATAATCCCATTCAGACAGTTAATGAATATAATGAAATGTTTGAAGATAAGAAGAAAACACTTAAACAAAGATTGAAGGAGGTTTAATGAAGCTGGGTATGCTTGTAGCAGAATACAGAAAAATATAATATGCCGTAGAAATCGGACAGAAAAAAATATAAGTTATCATCCTTTCA
>JBAWVS010000091.1 GCA_037147175.1 bacterium | reverse complement strand
TATTGCAAATTACTCCAAATTCTTAAAAATTAGCTGCTTGTGCATTGGTCTTAATTAATAATTAAGAGCCGATATTGTTAAAAATAAAAAAATTAATCAACTCCAATTGCCAATTAATTTTTTTATTGTCATGTTGAGCAAAGCGAAACATCTGTCCCTTTTGGGTTTTAAGCTTAAATACTTTTTTGGACAGATTCTTCGGACTAAAGCCCTCAGAATGACAATACCAATATTAATGCGGATTTCAACTATCTAGCAATTCGAGTTAATCAAAAAATCTATACCAGATTAAAGCTTTTATTGCGCTGAGTCCATCTTTCCAACAGATTTTTTTTCCTTCGGTATAGTTTCTTCCGTTGTAGGAAATAGGAACTTCCTGAAGATGATATTTTAGCTTAAGAATTTTAGCGGTAATTTCAGGTTCAAAATCAAATTTATTTGATTTTATTGAAATATTTTTTATTATATCAGCGCTAAATGCCTTATAACAGGTTTCCATATCTGTAAGTCCGACACCAAAAAGCAAATTTGTAAAAAATGTCAGAGATTTGTTTCCTAAATATTGCAGAAATCCAAATTTTTCCATTGATTGAGCCGCCAAAAATCTTGAACCATAAGCAACGTCAGTTTTATCGTTTATTATTAATTTTATAAGTTCATTATAGTCATCGGGATTATATTCAAGATCAGCATCTTGAATAACTATAATATCACCTGTCGCATAAGAAATTGCAGTTCTTACGGCAGCACCTTTGCCCATGTTTTTGGCATGGTAAATAATCTTGTATTGTTGATTTTCTTCAAATATTTTTAAAAGTTCTCTTGTCCCATCCTTAGAACCGTCATCAACGAGAATAATTTCTTTTTCAAGAGAACACCATTCGGCGTTTTCCACTTTTTCAAGAATTTGCTTTAAGGTGCTAATTTCGTTAAAAACAGGGATGATTACGCTTATTTTATTTGCTTTCAATAATTTTTCTCCAAAACCTGACCGTCTTTGTCAGGGGAAACTTTACTATGGCCTATCTTGTTAAAATTATAAAATTTAAACTCTTTATGTTCAAGTCTGTTAACATATTAATAATATACTTGAAGTGTATTTATTACTTAATTACTTTGATATAACATATTTTTATCATGCAGTTAGATTTCATTTTTGGATTTTTTATCTTAAAATAAAATTTCTATATTAATAAAAACGCGCTTTTCAAAAATTAATCATGAGGAAAAAATAATGGCACGCAACTCTTTTTTAGGAATAGACGTAGGGTCGGTAACAACAAAACTGGCAGTTATCGATGAATCAGGAAAATATATAGACAGTGTAATGCTGAGAACTTCAGGCAAACCTGTTCTTGCTGTTCAAGAAGGGATGAAACAAATAGTAGCGCAGGCTCAAGAAGAATATAACATTCTCGGTGCCGGAACGACAGGAAGCGGAAGACAGCTTGCAGGGGCTCTTGTCGGAGCAGACATAATAAAAAATGAAATAACAGCTCACTCTGTTGCTGCCAGCATATATGTTCCCGGAGTTCAGACTATTCTTGAAATAGGCGGACAGGACAGCAAGATTATTATATTAAGAGACGGTATTGTTACTGATTTTGCAATGAATACAGTTTGTGCTGCCGGTACAGGAAGTTTTCTTGACCAGCAGGCAAGCAGATTAAACGTTCCTATCGCTGAATTTGGTGCTACGGCTCTAAAATCAACAGCGCCTGCAAGAATTGCAGGAAGATGCGGAGTTTTTGCAGAAAGTGATTTGATTCATAAACAGCAGCTTGGTTACGCGATACAAGACCTTTTATACGGTCTTTGCCAGGCACTTGTCAGAAATTATCTCAGCAACCTCGCTCTTGGAAAAGAAATTCTTCCTAAAATTGTATTTCAAGGCGGTGTAGCTTCAAATTCCGGAATGGTTAAAGCTTTTAAAGAAGTTCTTAACAATGAAATAATTGTTCCTGAACATCATCAAACAATGGGTGCAATAGGTGCGGCTATTCTTGCTATGGAAAATTATCAATTTACCGGTGTTCAAACGAAATTTAAAGGTTGGAAAGTCAGAGACTTTAAATTTACATCTTTCACTCATGAATGCTGCGACTGTGCAAATAACTGTGAAGTAGTTACTATTGTTCAGGGTGAAGTTGAAAATCAAACACCAAAATCCCCAAAAGAAGTCAAAGGAGACATTATAGCGAGATGGGGCGGCACTTGCGGAAAATGGGATTTAATCGAACAGCTTCAGGCAAGCAGATAAATTACGATAAATTACAATTTTGATATTTTTATATAAATTTATTATAATGATACTAAACTTCTATGCTTGGTATTATTAATAATAAGCTTTTTAAGATTAAAATCAGTCAGATATACGTATTAAATTTGTAATTTAAACCTCATAATAAATAAAAATCACAATGCGAAGGGGGAAAACAAATGGACTTCGAAAGACAAAATAAATTACCCGAAGGCGTGGGAAAAAAAATAATAGAAGTGCTTAAAACAAATAGAGAAAGAGAATTAGAAACTTTTTCAGAATTTGATTCACAAAATCAAAATAATTATGTAGAAAGTTCATCTTATAATTCTTATTCGGAGCCCGAATACAAAGATTATAATTATGATTTAAATTCTCCGGGCCAGTCTTCTTTAAGAGATGAATATATAGTAGCTCCCAAATATAGAGAGCAAAAAATTGTTAAAGAAACAAGCGGTTCTTCAAGTATTGATACTTTAATTGACCTTGTAACCAAGCTCCCTCCCGGCGTGACTAAGCAGACCGGAGCCCAAATTATCAGACATACAATGGAAGCAATGGGCATCCCTATGAATCAGGTTCTTGCAAAAGCGCAGATAGCGCAGGAAGAGCTTGAACAGGGAATAAAAAATGATATTAATATAATTGAAGAACACAGAACAAAAATTAAAATACTTGATAATGAAATTCAGCAATTCAAAAAAAAGGTTCATGATTTAGAAGATATCATAAGTTTATTTATTCTTTCCGAAAATAATAAAAGATAAATTATCGTCCCGGCTCGGGTTTGTTCTGGATAACAAGAACAGAAGCATTGGCATTATCGAGAATAATTTTGCTTATACTTCCAAGAATAAGGTGTGACAACCCTTCTCTTCCATGGGAACCCATAATAATTATATCTTTATGATTTTTTTCCGTATATTTTAAAATTTCTTCGGCAGTATCGCCTTGAAGAAGAGTTTTTTTACTTGAGTTTATATTGTTTTCTTCAAGAATTTCAGAAGTTTTTTCAAGAATTTCATTCATAATTTCATCTTGTTTTGTAAGGCATTTTTTAAGCCATTCTTCATCGGTTCTGATTTCAACGGGGAATTCTTCTACGGCAGCTTTTACGCTTAAAATCTCAACATAGCTGCCTTTAAAATCAATGATTTCTTGTGCTTTTCTGACAGCATTATATGAATTTTGAGAACCGTCAACAGCAATCAATATTTCTTTAGTTTGTCTGCCGTCATGACTTTGAGTGTAATCTGCTATGGGTTTTACAATAAAAATAGGTATCGGAGATTTATATGCAATTTTCCTGCTCACGCTTCCAAGCCATTTTTTAATTCCTTTTTTCCCATGAGAACCAAGAATAACCGCTTTGTAGTCGTTTTCGTAAATCAAATCAATAATCATGTCGGAAGGATAGCCGTTAAGTTGAATTTTCTCCGCGACTTTAAAGCCTTTTGACTCTATAAAGTTTGCAGTATCCTCAAGTAATTTTTCGGCTTTATTCCTATATTCAGGGAATTCCACTTCAACTTCATAAGGAAAGGTTATGAACGTATTTAAAAACCCTGTTTCCACTACGGTTGTTATGTCAATTTTAAAATCTTTTTTTATCAGCGTTAAAGCTTTTTCTATAGCATATAAAGAAGTTTCAGAGCCATCTGTGCAGAATAAAACTTTCATAGCCCCTCCGGAAGTTTTTTAAGCATTTAATATTAACTTCATTATAAATTTAAAGGAATAAGAAAAAAATTCCTGAGATGGGTATTAATTTTATGACAAAATAAAAACAGCCCTGATATTTTAATCAGGGCTGTTTTTTAAATATGTTTTGCTATAAGTTTTTAAATTTTAAAGACAGAAATTTGTTTTTGTAAATTTTCAGCAACACTGGCTAATGTGTGAGAAGATGCACTGATTTCTTCCAGGCTTGCTGTTTGTTCTTCTGTAATACTGGAAATCTCTTCTGCGCTTGCTGCCGTTTCTTCTGTTATCGCAGAAATGTTTT
>JBAWVS010000090.1 GCA_037147175.1 bacterium | reverse complement strand
ACTAGATTAAAACAAGAATTTCCTTCTAAAAATGATGAAAATATTTATACTTCCTGCTTATTAAGAATTGCTTTATTACAAAATAAACAGCTTGAAGAATGGCAAATTTATAAAGCTTTGTATAGTGCTATTCAAAGAAGAGGTTATGATAATAGTCTCCCTTGGATGAATAGTAAAAAAGCAATAAAACAAGCAGATGATGAAGAAAATGAAAAGTTCGTTAATGAATATGTTTCATTGCTAAAAGAAATGATACCTAATGAAAATTATCATTTACCTTGCTATTTAGATGCTTCATTAATGGGATTGTGGAATTATACGAAACCAACTGATTTTGAATTAAGAATAAATCATAATGCACAACCTGTTAGAGTTGGAGGAAGAGTTGCACCAAGGAATATTGTAGAAAAAGAATTAAAGTTACTTTTTGAAAATGCAAAAAAACAACTTTCTAAATTGAGTTCAATAAACACGGAAGAATTTTTATATGGAGAAGGACAAGAAGCTTATTCTTCTTATAAAAACATTGCATATAGTAAATTTAGAGGAAAGGAATGGGATAGTCAGGGTGTTTTATCTCAAAAAATCCCAAGATTTGATAATAGAATAATATCAAAATGCCAATTAATGCCTTTAAGGAATGTCTGTAAAGCAGATTCAAATATATGTACAGATGTGAAAATCCTTATGGCTTTAAAAAATTTCAGATATGTTGATATAAAAGGAGAAAGAAAAGCTCTTACAGCAAAAGAAATTAAAAAATTATTTGAAGAAAAGAAAAATTATATTAGAGATAAAAAAAAGTTAAATAAAACTGACATAAAAAAATTTTTAAAAGAAAACAGCATAATAATAAGTCCAAATAATGAAATAAACGAAATTAAAGTAAATGTCTCAGGTCGTGCAAGATTTTGTATGCCAGCTTTAAAAATCATTAAAGAAATTATTTTAAGTGGAATTTCCCCTTTGAATTTTGATTATGCTAATCATATTAAGAATGTTGATGATAATAACCCAGAAAAAGGCGTTACTAAAACTGAAATAGAAAACATTTTAAAAAGACTTGGAGATAGTTGGGAAAATATACATATTGGGGATAACAGAGATGAATTGTTGGAAAAAGCAATAAATAATCCTGAGCAAGAAGTCTTAAAAACAATCGGTAGTGTGCCAAATCCAGTTGTTAGACATAGACTTCAATGGTTTTATAATGAACTTAAAAATCTTAGTAATGCACATGGGAAGCCTCAAGAAATAATAATTGAATTTATTAGAGATGGTGAAAAAAATTCACTTTTGGGAAAAAAGAAAATTGAAGAATATCAAAGAACAATAAACGAAAATGAAAAAAATAATAAAGAATTAGTTAAAAAGCTTGAAACATATAATATTTCAATTAAACAAGGATTAGAAAGACTTAAGCTTCTTGAAATTCAGGAAGGCAAATGTATTTATACTGGTACACCTATTCAAATATCTGAAATTTTGGATTGTGAAATTGACCACATTGTCCCTGTTTCAGAAAATGGAAATGATGCACTATATAACAAAGTTTTATGTATAAAAAAGGCTAATCAGGATAAAAAGGGAAGAACTCCATTTAGTTGGTTTAAGTCTGAAAAGACAGAAGAAGAATGGCATGATTATATACTTAGAATTAGTAAGCTAAAAAGATTAGGCAATAAGAAAGCTGAATTATTAATTAAAGAAAATCCTCATGAATTAATAGAAAGTTATAATGGTTTAGCAGAAACTGCTTATATTGCAAGAATTGCACAAAAAATAGTTGCTTTGCATTTTGGATGGGGATTACAAACAAAAGATGAATCAAGAAAAATATTTGTAAGTAATGGAAGCGAAACAGCAAAACTCAGAAAAATTTATAAATTGAACAGTCTTTTATATTCAGAAGATACAGATATAAAAAATATTAAAAACAGAAGCAACCCTAAACATCATGCTTTAGATGCTCTTTGTATTAGTTATTCAAGAGAATTGAAACCCAAAAAACAAGATAATGGCAAGTATGTCTGGCATGTTGAAGGCTTAAACCCTGAAAATATTAAAACAGAGCTAAATAAACTTATTCCTTATACTGTAAAAAGAAACTTTGAAGAAATTACATTAAAAGAAACTTTTTATGCAAAAAAACTATTTGTTGAAAACGGAGAAAAAATTTATAAACTCACGGTTAAGAAAAATTTAAAAGAAGAGATTTTATCTAAAAAAACTAATAAAGATAGAATTAATTTTATTAAAAGTATAGTTGATGAACAATTAAAAGAAATTTTATTACAAAAACTTATAGAAAATCCGAATTCAGAAGAATTGCAGGAATTTTTAAATAAATTAAAACATCCTAAAAGAAATAGTTTAGTTAAAAGAGTTTTGCTTGTTCCTCAAAATTTAGATAAATGTAAAGAAATCGACATACAAATAGATAAAAAAAGTTGTAAAAGAGAAAGAATTGGAAAATTTTTGGATTTGGGGAATAAAGATACAAAAGGACAATTCAAAGCATCTAAACAACATCAAGGACAAATAATTTACTTTGATGAAAAAGGGAAACCCAAAGTTATTCCTATTTATTCACATTTAAGTCTGAAAAAGACTACGCAGCAAATAAAGAATAAAAACTTAGAACTTTATAAAAAAGGAAAAATGTTTTATTCAGGCTGTTTAATTAATATTCCTGAGGATTTTAAGGATAGCAAAGGCAATATTAAAAAAGCTTGGAAGTATGAATTAAAAACTATAAAATCAAATGGTCAAGTCGAATTAAAATCCTTAGACGGAGAACCAATATCTACATCTGTTATAAATTTGATAGTTGCCAACTTTGATTTATTTGAGTTAAAGCAAAATAAAAAAATCAAAGTTTAGTTTATGACTTATCATATTTTGCACATAACCACCAGAGGAACATTCTTATCTGTGGATAGAGGACATCTTGTATGCAAATATCCTGATGATACTGAAAAAAGGATGGCATTATCTGATATTAGGGCAATAATAGCAGGTATTCAGGGAATATCTTTTTCAAATGAGTGTATAGCAAGGTTAATTGAAAATGATGCAATAATTTTGCATTGTAACAATCAATATAAACCTGTAGGTTGGACAATGCCTTTTGATAGAGTGATAAGACAAGAAGCATTTTTAAATCAACTAAAACAGAATAAAGATTTTAATCATAAATTATGGAAAAATATCTTGCAATATAAATTTGAAAATCAGAGCTATATTTTAAATTATATGGAAATAGAAAACTCTATAAGCGAATTATCAAAAAGACCTCTTCCAAGTGAAGCAAACATTGCAAAACATTTTTGGAATAAATATTTTAAAGGATTAGGCTCAGAAATTTTAAGAGAACATAAAAATGCTGAAAACTTTGAAAATAAGGCGTTAAATTATGGTTATGCAGTTGTGCAAAGTTTATTATATAGGTCAATTCTTATACATGGCTTATTACCAAATCTTGGAATACACCATAAAGCACGATATAACAGCACTCCTCTTGTATATGACCTTTTAGAGCCTTTAAGAGGCTTTGTTGAATTATTTTTGTACAAATTTTTTGAAAAGAATCAGGAAGAATATGAGGAACAAGATTTTAAAAACTGGATAAAATATTTAGCCGAATCATTAAGGCATTGCCGATTACAAAATAAACAACAAACACATAAATTTATGGATGCTATTGATGTATATGTAAACAGTATAGTAAGAGCTTTTATAAATTTGAATAATGAAGAACTTTGGATTCCTTCTTTAGAAAATCATTATTGGTGTTTAGATAATAATAGTAACAGAGAAAATGAAGAGTAAATTTCGTATGGGTTGGCTTTTTGTATGTTTTGATTTACCTGTAATAGAAAAATGGCAAATGAAAGAAGCTTCTAAATTCAGAAAAAATCTTCTTGATTTAGGTTATTTTATGGTACAAAAATCTATTTATGTAAGAAATTGTGTTTCTTATGAAAAAACCGAATCTCATATAAAAAAAGTTAAAAGTTTAGCTCCACAATTAGGTTCTATTTTGATTTTTTTCATCACAGACAAACAATGGGGAAACTCAACCCATATTGAACTTACAGGTTACTTAAAGTCTTTATATTCAATAACAGGAGTTACGCAGCATAAGTTAAAGTCCTGTTATCAATGAATTGTACGGAACAAACATTCTTTAAATAATCCTGACGAGCGGTTTCAATACTCTTGTCAGGATATTTGGGGATATTAATTAATTCTTTTGATTCTGATAAAAATTAAATTTATACTTTTTGT
>JBAWVS010000089.1 GCA_037147175.1 bacterium | reverse complement strand
GAATTAAGTTAAAAAAACTTTATCCTAATAAATTAAATTAACAATGCACTAGTTCCCGTCCTTTTTCTTCTTGTATTTTTTTAGCTTCTGCCCGTTGTGCTTCTTGTTTTAATTTTTCTATGGGACTATTATCTACGGTTAAATCTGTAAATTCTCCTGTATCTTCTTTTTTTCCCCATAAACCTTCGCTCATACAATAATTCGACTTTACAAAGCTTGAGCCTTCTGATGATTGTGAAGTATAATTAACATTACATTTATAAGTATGATATTGATTGCGTGCATATTCAGATTTTAAATAATATCCATCACCTTTAGTTTTTTTTAGCCACTCACCATCGCTATCTCCCCTATATTTGTCGATAAAATATTTATTATAGTCATCAGGCAGAAATATATGGTCTGCCCCTTTTGTATCAGTTGGAATAAAGCCATCCTCATTTGAAGTCATTACGATAGTACCCGTGCAGCTCCATTTCTTTGCTTCTTTATTATAATCCTCCACCGCTGGATAGCTTAATTCAATATTATTTATACTGCCCGAATTAATAAAAGGGTAATAAAGATTATTTTGTTGAAATATTGATATTACATCTTGTTTAACACTCTCCGATTCGCAATCTGGAGGTCTATTTTCAATCATTTTAGTTATATTATTCTGAAAATCCTGCCAGAATGAAATACCTGATGATAATACTCTTGGAATTAACAAAACAATAAGAAATAAAAATATCATTAACATTAGCGAGCGGAAATAAAAAAAGAAATATTTCTGCTGTTTGGGTGTTTCCTTAATCAATTGATTACCACAATGTTTACAAAATTTTTCATCAATTGAACATTCCTTGCCACAATTATTGCAAAAAATATTCTCCAAATTATTATTTTCATTATTCACATTATCCAACTTAGATAAAGCACCTAATATAGGTGCTTCAGAAACTGCCGCTTTATCATTGTTTTTGTATCCACAGTTAGGACATGGTTTTTTAGGATACAGTAAAGGAGTTTCACAATTATAACAGTATTCGGAGTCAAATTCTTTTTCTTGCATACTCAAACACTCACTATACAGCTTATTTTTAACATTACTTTAACGCAATGTTATTACAAAATATAAATTTTTACAGCACTTCTTTTTAAATTAACTTTGTCATCCTTTATAAGCCCCCTCAGTAATTTTTTGAACAGAATTAATTTTAAGAGTTTAAATAGCTAACTTTAAAAGTTTAAGTAGACATATTTTTATATCTTTTCTATTTCGTGTGAGTAAAATTCCGCAAAAATTATATTTTAAAGAAAGGGTGTTTGCAGAATACAACGAAAAATTGATACCGATAAAAGAAATAACAGGAATCATACAGAAACACCCCGAAAAATTAGTGATTATTAGAGAAATGGGGTAGAGAGAAATGGCTATTAACGAATTTGATCCAAGTTTAGAACTGCTTTCCGTAGAACAAGTAGCGGAATTTTTACAAATTTCAGAAAAAACTATCTACAGTTATACCTGTGAATCGGGCAAAAACGGTGGCAGTAAAAGAAAAAGGTTTCCTAAAGAAGTTTACCTGAAATTAGGCAGGAAAATACTTTTTGTCAAGAGCAAGTTGTATTCTTGGCTTGAAAATGGTGCAAAGCTGGACTAGGAGCCTTGCTTTGCTTTTTAATTTGTGGGAATTATTGGAATTGTAAATATATGAGGTAGGGTATGAGTGTATATCAATCTAAAAGCGGAACTTGGTTTTACCGCTTCAAAGTAAAAGGCAAAAGCTATCATAAGAGTATCCCTCTGGCAACTTGCAAAAGGGAAGCTGAAATAGCTGAAACACGTATTAAATCAGACTTATTTCAAGGCAAATTTGATTTAATCGAATCAGTCGGAGAATATCCTTTTAATTCTTTAGTTAAGGAGTTTGAGAAATACGGAGAAGCTAACAGAAAAGGCTGGAATAAAGCGGATAAGTATGAGGTTGAACACCTTAAAAATTTCTTTTTAAACAAGAAATTAAATGAAATTACCCCTTTTTTTATTGAAAAATACAGGATTAATAGGAAAGCACAAGGACGAAAGCCTGCCACTATTAACAGAGATATAACAATACTTTCACGAATGTTTGCTATGGCTATAAATGAAGGGTTAATAAACGAAAATCCTTGCAGTGCTAAAAAAGTTAAACCGTTAAAGGTGGATAACCAGATAGAAAGATATTTAACAGTTACAGAAGAAAGAGAACTTTTTAGGCATCTGGAAGATTATTTAAAACCGATAATTACTATTCTACTGCATACAGGCATGCGAAAAGGGGAATGCCTGAAACTCAAATGGCAAGATAGTGTAGACCTGAAAAAACGTATGTTCACTTTATATGAGACTAAAAATGGAAAAATCAGAAAAATACCTATGTCCGATACTGTTTATAATTCACTAAAAGAGCACTCTAAGGACGGTGAATACGTTTTTACAAACCCAATGACAGGTGAACCTTATAATGATATTAAGAGGGCATTTACAAGGGCATGTAACGATGCAGGTATTGAAAAACTAAGAATACATGATTTGAGGCACACAGCAGCAACACGTATGGTATCGGCGGGGATTGATTTAGTTGTAGTCGCAAGTATTTTAGGGCATTCGGATATTAGAATTACTGCATCTCGTTATGCTCATCCGCTACCAGAGAACAAAATAAAAGCGATTCAATCACTCGATAACTTTGTCAGTCAATCAGGTTTAAGAATCGCTCAATAAAAATTATATTTCGTTTTTCTTCAGACTACACCTTATGTGTAGTTTTTATTTTGTCAGACTTTCCGTTACTTTGCTTTATTTTGTTGGTAATTACAAAAGTGTCAGGGTGACGGGAAAGTTGTAAAAAGACAGTTGGTCTGAGCTAAAGTATCAACTAGTTTGAGTTAAAAATGGATAGTAATTTTATTTTTTTGTATAAAATTCAAGTCAATTTATAATATTCTTAAATTTTTCTCGTAGTGCAGGAAATTTATCACCAAATTCGTTATCTGTAATATTTTGGATTATTATTAAACTTTCTGTAAAAGATATAGCTTTTTGAATATTCCCAACATTTAGCTCAGTGTTAACAGCTAAAAATGTTTGTAATTTTTCTTGCCAGTTTTGGTTTTGATCGTCTTTGTTTCTGCTTTCATCTTTGGATGAAGCTAAAACATCCGCAAGAATTAAAAGTTCGTTATTTTTAAATTTCAAAGCATCATTTAACAGTTTTATTGTTGTTTTTTTGGGGAAACTCTCCCTCAGGCAGTTTTCAACTTGACTTATTAGCGTTTTACTTATTCCTGAATTTTCTTCAAGTTTTCTTACAGAATAACCAAGGGCTTCACGTCTTTTTTTAACAGCATGTCCAAATTTTATCAATTGATTATTTAAATCGTATTCTTTATTCATAATATTTTTTGATTTCCTTAACTGAGTATGTATTATACCATAATTATTATATTTTAAAACAGGTGTTTATAAATGATACAAAATGTGTTATAATATTCATATATCAATTTTTAGTCTAAATATATTTATTTTAAGAAAGGAAAAAAGAAAATGGTTATTGAAATCATTGAAGGTCATAAATTTTCTGATCCTATCAAGCTTGAAACTTTTAAACCTAAAGCAGAACAAGGAGTTTATGCCATTTATTATGGAGATTATTCAGGTAAGAAATTCTGTTATATCGGATCATCAGAAGATATTAGCAAACGAGGATTCCCTTTTTCTCATAATAAAATAGATTCTATGGTAAGAAAGGCTGGTTCAAAAGAGAATCTTTACATAAGCGTTCACTATATGCCTAAATCTTCAAAAGAAAAATACCTTGAACTAGAAAGAACCCTTATAGATATGTATAATCCTCCTTGCAACAAGCAATAAGCAGGAAATCATTTTTTCATAAAATTTTGTTGATTATTGAAAATTCTTTCAGGATTTTATTGACAACTATTTCATCCGAGAGTTTTAGCTATTTTCAGTTAAAAAATAAACGGAATCTTTAAAATAATTCATTTAACTTATTTTAACATTTAATATGTTATACTACATAAAGATGATTTTACCTTAATAATGTTATTTATAGACAAGTTGTAAGACAATGAATTCAGATATACTAAAACGCTTATTTAGAGCAATTAATCAAGAAAATGTGGATGCAATTCAAAAAATTGCATTATCTATAATTGAAAATGAAAAATTAAAAGGTCATTCGAAACTTGCATCACAGCTTGAAAGTTTACTTGTGGAAAAAATAAATAAAGCAACTAGTGTTCAGTTAAGTTAAAAGTTTAGAACAAATTTTCTTTTTTCACGTCT
>JBAWVS010000088.1 GCA_037147175.1 bacterium | reverse complement strand
CTAGTAGCAACACGAGTGAAACTCGTTTGAGTTAACAGGAGCAATAAATGGAATTTATAACAATACTAACTAATACAGGCAAATCAAAAATTGCTCAGGCATATGCGAATAATCTTCCTGTGTCTTTAACTCATCTTGCAGTCGGAGACTCGGGAGGAGAATATTATGAACTTGCCGAAACTCAAACAGCTCTTGTTAATGAGGTTTACAGAGGCACCATAAACAGAATTTATCAGGATACTGAATATTCCGAAAGGATAATTATCGATACTGCAATTCCTGCCGGTGTCGGAGGATTCTACATAAGAGAAGCCGGAATATTTGATGCCGATGGCGATTTAATTGCCATAAGCAATATCCCTGAAACATACAAGCCGCATCAATCAGAAGGCTCTACCAGAGACCTGTATATTAAGCTGGTGCTGGAAGTTGCAAGTGTTTCAGCAATTGAAATAATCGCAGACCCCACTGTAATTATGGCTACAAGGCAATACGTCGATACAAACCATAATAATAATCCTGAAGCTCATCAAGACAGATGGGTCAAAAAATCAGGAGATGAAATGTCAGGAAATCTTTCTGTACCTGATGCGACAGAAGATCAACACGCAATAAATCTTGGACAGCTTGATTCAGGCTTAAATACAAAGTCTGACAAAACTCACACCCACCTTGATATTATTCCGGCAGGTGCTGTGATGAATTTTGCAATGATTAATTCGCCTTCAGGCTGGCTTTTTTGCGATGGAGCGCTTGTTTCAAGAACTCTTTACCAAAGACTTTTTGAAGCCATAGGTACAACATTCGGAATCGGCGACGGATTAACAACTTTTAATTTGCCTGACTTAAGAGCTGAATTTATCAGAGGATGGGACGGCACTCGTGGAATTGATGCAGGCAGAGCTTTTGCATCCAATCAATCTGATGAAATAAAATCACACGCTCATAATTTACCGATGGCACCTACAGGTATAGATATCGGTGCTTACAATTGGGCAAGCTACGGAGTAAAAAGCGGTGCCGGAGTAACAAGTTCAACAGGCGGAACTGAAACAAGACCGAGAAACATAGCACTATTGCCTTGTATTAAAACTTAACAGGGGTTTTAACCCGTTTAAAATTTAGGAGAAAATCATGAGTATAATTAACAACCTCACACAATTTATTCCCGGCACTAAAGCTCTGGCAGGAGAAATCAATGATAACTTTGAAACCCTGAGACAGGGACATAATAACCATGAAAACAGAGTTGAAACTCTTGAAAGTTCAGTCTCTTCAAAATTTGATAAATCAGGCGGCACTTTAACAGGCGCTCTTCATCAACCCGAATCAGTCAACATCCAAAGTTTAAACGGCGTTATAACTTTAAATGAAAACGGAAACTCTTTTGCGGTTGACGGAACAGAAAATATTTCTTCTATAACAGGCTGGACTAAAGGAATTGCAATAATCAGGTGGGCAAGTTCAAGAGTAATTCAAAACAGCTCAACTCTTATTCTGCAAAATTCTACAAATAAAATTACAAACGCCGGCGATGTAGGCATTTATGAATTTAACGGAACGACTGTCAGAGAAATAAATTACTTTCCCTTTACTCCGATAAAATCAAATAATTTTAAAGCGCAAACCGTTCTTTTCTCTCCCAGAAACCCTCTGGGCTACGCTGATTTTATAAAAAAAGTTGAATATTCAGCAGACGTCATTCCTTTAATGACTTCAAATACTCACACAGACTGTATAGTTTCGGCAAGTTCGCAATATGATGTGACCAATATCCCTTGGAGAGCCTGCGATAATTCCAATCTCGATGCAACTTGCTTTGCAACCCTGACAGGAGTTCCGACAGGCTGGTTTAAGCTTAATTTCACCAATCCTAAAAAAGCCATCGCTTTAGCACTAACTTCAAGAAACTCGACAGATGCAACTCTTATGTCTCCAAAGGATTTTATAATTGAAGGCAGCAACGATGATATAAATTACACGTTTCTCGGCACTTGGACTAATATTACAGGCTGGCTTCAAAACGAAAAAAGACTCTTTGCTTTCTCTAATCAAAATGTTTACAAATATTACAAGATTTCAATTCTCTTAAATAACGGGGCAACTTATACAGGGTTTGGAGAAATAGAACTTTTTGAAGCGCTTAATGATATTTCGCCTTTAAACGTAAAAATAGACTGCAACTCAGATAATCCAATAATAATTAATTTTTCAAAAGGATATAATCTAAACGGTAAATCAAATGACATAGGTATTATACAGCAATCTCAATCTATTATAGATTTACTTGATAATACTCTGACTTATCTTGCTGTCGAAAAAAGCTCTGACGGAATGGTTAACCCTTTAAAAACAACAGCCGGTCCGTCTTGCGTTTTAGCCAAACAAAAATATTCCGATTATAATTCAATCCCGAAAATGTATTCCTATACTTCAAGTTATGAATTTACAAGCGGATATTTTGCAAGCGCAAGCTCTCTATACAACGAGACCTATGCGCCATGGAAAGTTTTTGATAAGTCCCCTGCATCAAAATGGTTCGCTTCTGTTGTCGGAGGAAATCAATACGTTCAATTCGATTTTCCCAATAAAAGAAAAGCTGCAAGATTTGGTATCAGATCAGGAGATATTCCGGGACAAAACATCAAAAACGGATACATAAAAGGCTGGGACGGAACAGGCTGGAGAATCCTTGCTACAATAACCAATCAGATAAACTGGCTTGCTTATGAAATGCGATATTTTGACGTGTCTGCTTTTTATGATTGTTCAAAATTTAAACTTGAAATCACCGACATTAATAATATGGCTGATTATGCTGCAGTAGGCGAACTTGAGCTGCTTGAACTGGCCCATTGCTACGTAATTCCTGAAAACAAAATGTATTTATTTAACCCGGCAACTAATAACTATGACGAAAAACAAGTTGTATTTACAGGCAAAGTCTATACAAGCAACGGTCTTGTCCTGGACACAAGAACTTTTGCTCAAAACGGCAAATACCGATCTCAAGAAACCGACCTTGCAATAAGTAATATTTATAATTTTTATCATAACTTGGGACTGGATTATAAAAATATCAAAATCAGCGGCTGGATTAAAGACAAAATCAACGGTTCAATTATGCCGTGGTGCGTTGATTCAAGTATTGACTATACCTACGAAATTAACAACTACGGTTTTATCGGAGATGATTGCAAATTTGCAGTAAGAACTGTCCCAACATTAATGCAATACAAAGACATCACTGGTACGAACAGGTCTATTACCTCAAATGTATCTTTAATTTTAGAAATAGAAAGGAATTTTGAATGATCCCTGTAAAAAGAAACGGCGTTTTTCAATACACAGAAAGACTGGAACCCAATGATGTCATTATCAGAGACAGACCTCATAAATTTGCGGAATTAGACGAAACCGGCAGCTGGAAAATTAATATTGAGCAAATGAAACAAGCTAAGATTGACCATTTTAAAAATGAAATCGCTTCAAAACTTGTATATATTAAAGCTCCCGAGTTTAAACAAGTAAATGCAGCTCTGGGAATCTATCCTGCAGAAACAAAAAAAGAAATAGTCAGCTGGATTAAAGCTGTCAGAAAACTTAGCGATAAAATTGAATCCCAAATCAATGATTTAAAAGAGATTCAGGATATAGACAATTTCACGTTTGATTTTGAAACACTCAAGTTAAAAGCAGCAGAATCAGAAGAAGTTACCGCTTCTTGAAAATATAAAATAACAGTTTACATAAAAAGGAGAAAAATTATGTTATCAGTAAAAATTGAAAACTTTACAGAAAATGAAATTGCCTGCAAATGTTGCGGCAAAGTAAATGTCAGCGATAAAGGATTAATTTCCTTGCAGGCTTTTAGGTATTACCTGAATAACAAGTATAAGAAAAATATCAGGCTGACTGTCGAATCTGCTTGCAGATGTACTAAACATAACAACAGTAAGGAAGTCGGCGGAGAAAAAAATTCCCGTCACGAATGCGAAACAAAAAAATCGGATGCATTTGATTTAACAAGCCCTGACTTGGATTACAAAGTTCTTTATCAGGAGGCTGTTAACAGCAAGCTGTTTTCGACAATTATCAGATACGACAAAAAACACTTTGTTCATACAGATACAAGACCAAGAGCCGATTATGAAATATCAAGCTGGGCTTGGAATAAGTAATGGTCTCTGTCCTTTACTGCCTGCTTCTATAAGAGTTCAGAATCAAGATGTTAATTTTAGCAAGAAGGTAAAGTAGTACTTAACAATATTTCATTGACAACAGTGAGATAATTATCAGAATTAACATTTTGTTCTTTTAGTAATTCCAGAATAAGACCAATTCCGATTGGATTTATATCAAAATCTGTTTTTAAATAATTTGTAAATTTATCTAAATTCATCTGTTTTTTATTAATTAAAGCAACATTTTTTTCTAGCGTTAACAAAGGCTATACCTATACCTATACCTATACCTATACCTATACCTATACCTATACCTATACC
>JBAWVS010000087.1 GCA_037147175.1 bacterium | reverse complement strand
GTTCTATCGGGAATTAAAGTACGCAGAGTTTTCGTTTTTTTAGTTTTTCTTCTGAATCTTTTTCTGGTCAAATATTTTTTCAAATCAGGTCTTTCTTCTCTAATAAACCTGTAGATTGTTTCATGGTGCATTAATAAACCGAATTTCATCCTTAATCTTCCGGCTATTAATTGTGGCGACCATTTATGTTCTATTGCTTTAATTACATATTCTCTAATTTCGGGATTTTCCAGCTTTTTTCTGTTATGAGTAGCTGCCCATTGCTGTTTTACACGTTTATGTGTTTGAGAACCTACATAGTTGCCATTTAAATAGACAGCTTCTTTTCTGTTTAATTCTCTTGAGATTGTAGCGGGGCTTCTGCCTGTTGCTCTTGCTATTTCTCTTACTTTTTTGCATTGTGCATGAAGAATAGTTATTAAGTCTCTTTCTTCTTCTGTCAAATGCCCTCTTTTTACTTCTGTCATTTATTTTGCTCCTTTCGTTATTTAACGATTGTAACAAAGTGTTGCGATTTCAATGCGAAACTGTCAATTATTTTTTGTCACGAGAATTATATAAGTAACAAACAACCCCCCAAATCTCCTCCCAAAATATTTACCAGCTACCGAATAAATTGGTAGCTTTTCTTTTTGTTTTGAATTACTACATTGGTAATAATTGTGGTTACTTTTTGTGCAAAATATTTTCATTTTATTGATTACTTTTTCGGAGCGGTATAGTATATGGGAAGATTGCTTCGTAAGCATGATTAATATTTGAAATACCTTATTAGTTGCCTGTCAATGACAACAAAAGCCAATCAGCAATTCAGGTTAAATAGAAAAAGTGGGAAAAATTTATTATGTCAGCAATAACACAGGAAATAACGGATAAATACGAAACAGTTATAGGGTTAGAAGTTCATGCCCAGTTAAAAACGAAGTCGAAAATTTTTTGTGACAGCGCAACAGAATTCGGAAATGAACATAATTCTCAGGTTTGCCCTGTTTGTATGGGGTATCCTGGGGTATTACCCGTTTTAAACAAAAAAGTTCTTGAATATGCAATCTTAACAGGACTTGCTCTCAACTGCGAAATTGCGCGCCATTCTAAATTTGACAGAAAACAATATTTTTACCCTGATTTACCTAAAAATTATCAGGTTTCTCAATTTGATATGCCTGTTTGCAAAAACGGTTATATCGAAATAAATGGCAGGGTAATCAGGATAAACAGGGCTCATCTTGAAGAAGATGCCGGTAAATTAGTACATGCCGGAGCTACAGGACTTGCAGGGTCAACTTATAGCCTTGTGGATTATAACAGGACAGGAGTTCCTCTTCTGGAAATCGTAAGCGAAGCTGATATTAATTCTCCCGAAGAAGCCAGAATTTATGTCGAAGAATTGCGAAATATCGTGAGATATCTCGGGGTTTGCGACGGAAACCTTGAAGAAGGCAGCTTGAGATGCGATGCAAATATCAGCATCAGACCTGTAGGACAAAAAGAATTAGGCACAAAAGCAGAAATTAAAAACATGAACAGTTTTAAAGCTTTGCAAAGAGCCCTCGAATATGAAGTTGAAAGACAAATTGAACTTGTTGAGTCAGGCGGTAAAGTAGTCCAGGAAACCCGACTCTGGAAAGAAGATGAAGAAATCACAATTTCAATGAGAAGCAAGGAAGAAGCGCATGATTACAGGTATTTCCCTGAACCTGATCTTGTTCCTATCGAAATAGATGCTGATTGGGTTCATAGAATCAGAGAAACAATGCCGGAGCTGCCTGCACAGAAGCTTAAAAGATATATAGACGAGCTTGGCTTGTCGAAATATGACGCAGAAGTTCTTGTAAATTCAATGGAAATGGCACTTTTTCTGGATAAAACAGTTGAACTTAAAATAAATGCAAAATCTGCTGCAAATTGGCTAATGGGCGATATTACAGCTTACCTTAACGAACATAAAACTACGATTGATAAAATTGAATTAACTCCTGAATCTCTCGCCGAAATGATTATATTGATTGATAAAGGAACGATTTCCAACAATATTGCCAAAAAATTAATTGCGCCTCTCATGAAAAATGGCGGCTCTGTTAAAAAAATGGTTGAAGAGCAGGGAATGAGCGTAATTTCTGATGAAGGCGCTCTTAAAGATACTATTAAAAAAATCCTTGAAGCTAACAAAGGCGAAGTCGAAAAATACAAGTCAGGAAAACCGCAGTTATTTGGTTTCTTTGTCGGGCAAGTAATGAAGGAAACAAAAGGCAGGGCAAATCCTGAAACCGTCAACAAAATTCTTAAAGAAGAACTTGACGGCTGATACGTTATAAGAGTAGGCTTTCAAATCTTTATAAATTCTTTACAAAATTCATGACAATTTTTTTTATTAACAAACTTTATATTCATATAAAGATTATGTAAGGATTTTCAATTTTCATTTTTTTTCTGTGTAGAATTATCATGTTGAAAATAAAAGTGTAAAAAATACGTTTGTTTTTTAGTTTTTTAGAAAGTTGAGTAATGAAAGCTTCAGATCCAAAAAATATAATAATTACAAGCGAAACAAAAAAAATCGCTTCCAAAATTTCTAATATAATCGGTACTCTTGAGTTTGTTGACGAAAATAACAAAGAATTCTCTTTATCAAGTTATATTTGTTATCTTTTAAAAGCTGCTGAAAATTGTGATGCTAAATTAAGAGCAGAAATCGAAAATAATATCGTTAGTATTGGTATAAAAACCTTACCTTATCTTATAAACTCTTTAATGACAGTTAAAGGCGCTGCAAGAGGACTTGCTGCAATGGCTATAATCAGAATGGGAGTTGATTCTGTCGAGCTTTTGAATGATACAGTTTCAAAAACACCTGATTTTGCATGGATGGCTGAATATATTATTAACGAAATAGTGGGAACACAAATTCCTGTTGTTGCATGTAATGAAGAAACCTCAAAAACATTAATTGCCGTCTAACTCAGGCGTACAAGTTTATAATGTTATGAATAAATTAATTGAAATATTCGTTTCTACTACAAAGCAAGGCTTGTTCCAGAATCTCCAAAGAGTATTTGTCAGCGATAATCCAACTTGAAATTTGTTCCTGTGGAATTTAGCTAATAAACATTATTCGGTTTCCTTCAATCTTTTTAATACATAAGGTTTAACACTTTCAATAAAGCTTTTAGCATCTTCTATATCTTTTAAAACACCTTCTCTTGTTAATTTGTATGTAAAATCATAGTCAGAATGTTCTCTATGTCTGATTAAAGTACCATATATTTTGTTTAAAACATTATCAAATAAGTTTTGTTCGTAAATATATCTTTTGTTAAATTGTCCCTGTAAATAATGGTGGCTTTTACTTACGAAATCATCTAAGTATGCTAATGCTGATACAATATAAAATACAGAATAATAAGCCCTGTTTTATGCTGTAGTTAAGCTTATATCCAGAATGTTATACGCATCTTGCAAAGCCGTATCTGCTTTTTCAATAGATATTTTAGCTAAAGTATTACTATGCTGCTGCATAATATTGACCTTTATTCACTACTTCATTGTAATAATAAGGATTTTTTTGTAAATCTTCTTCTGTATACTCATGTAAATCAATGTAAATATCATATTTGTATTGTAAATCACAAAGTATGCCACTTATTTCAAAAGTTTTTTCTCTTGAAACTTCGTCAAATATTGCAATTATATCTACGTCCGAATTTTTATGAGCAGTTCCTTTAAGCTGGCTACCATAGAGATATAATCCTTTGAGATCAGGATACATTTCTTTTATTAGCTTATTCAATTCTTGAATGATTTTTACAATTTTTCTTTTCGGCATGTATTTATTCCCTATTTTATTTTATTTTAATTGAGTTAAATCAGTTTGTCTATTCTTTCAGCATTTGACTTGTCAACAAATTAAAATAGGCATTAAATTTCCTTAACCCAAAATTTGATAAAGCAAATAAAATTAATTGAAATATTCGTTTCCGGTACAAAGCAAGGCTTGTTCCAGAATCTCCAAAGAGTATTTGTCAGCAATAATCCAACTTAAAATTTGCTCTTGAGAAATCTCAAAAAAATCTGATAATTTTTTCAGAATTGACGCAGACATTGTTCTTTTACCTGTTATTATTTGATTTAAACCGCTTTGGCTGTAATTGATTTCTTTACTTAAAGTTGTGCGGGAAACCTCTTTTTTTTCTAGTAGACAATCAATATTGTTTGTAAGTATTGATTTGTTTTTATAGGGAAAATTTTTTTTTATTTGAACGGCAAGTTCTAAAATTTCTTTTGGATATTTATCGGCAATAATCCAGCTTTCAAACTCTTCTTTTGTAACTTTAAGAATTGGAAGAATTTTTTTAATCGTTTTTTCAGTAAAAGGTCTTTTTCCTTTAATCATTGAAATAAGAGATGACTCATATTCGTCGATTAATTTAGCAAGTTTACAATAAGATAAATTCTGCTCTTTTAGAATATAATGAAATTTGTTTTGCAATATACCCATATCACTCATTACAAAGCCCTCTTGCTTCTAGCAAATTATGTACTTGACATTTGGTTTTTAATCGTTTATAGTCAGATAGTAGAAAGTAATTTTGATTTTAAAATTTGCTCACAGAAAAAATATCCTAATTTGCGGTTAGGATTATTTTAGTATGCGCTTTTAGTCAATCATAGCACATTTTTTAAAGGAATAAAGATAAAAAAATCAACATTTTGATTAAATTAGTTTTATTTTGGGAATA
>JBAWVS010000086.1 GCA_037147175.1 bacterium | reverse complement strand
AAGACGTGAAAAAAGAAAATTTGTTCTAAACTTTTAACTTAACTGAACACTAGTACTTTCAGATATTCTTGATATGTACTCATCAATTATGCTTTCTCTGATTTTATTGTTCCTGCTTTATTTCTTACATCCCTAAAAACAACTGTTTTTCTTGCCAGCCTAAAATAATGCCAATTATTAACGGCAATAAAAATACAATTATTATTAAGCTGTTAAGGTCATTCTGGGTCATTTGGACACTTTGTTATTAGTTTTAATTCGGGCTTATCAAAAAAAACATTTAATTGTTTATGATTTTGACGACTTGGATGCGTAGGTTGTTTTAAATCTTTTTCGTTAAAATTAAATGCATATATGCTAAATTTATTATCTTTAAGATTTTTGATTTCTTCATTAATTCTTTCAAAATAACTTTGATTAGAGTCATTAATTTTTATTTTCTTTAATTTTTTAACACTATTACCCCAGGCAATACATATATCATTAATGTCTTTTTGATTTATGCTTTTGCATATATTAAAAATTGGATTATTATTTATTTCATAATTAGGGTCTATTTTCTCTAAAGCTTCATCAATTTTAGGATGTCGAACAGTAAAAGTATTATATATTAATATTCCACCATAATTCCCATTTTTTGCTTTATTTAAGGCTTGAGTAATTCGTTTACAATTTCTTATGGTTGGGTCAAGGTTATATTCATTTGCTGTACTTGGATTAAACAAAATAAATATTAATCTTTTATTATTGTCAAAATCAAAGACAATTTCATAGTTTAAACGATTTGTATAAGCTTTATTAGCATAATTAATTTTTAATTTATTATAAGTTTGATTATCAATTTGTGATTCATTATAAAAATCATTTCCATACTGAGGAATTTTTATAAAATAGCGATCTAAATTACAATATTTATTGTATTTCTTATTTTTATAATCTTCATCTTCTTTAATAAAATATTTTTCACCATTTTTCTCAATAATTTCGGGGCTCATTCTATTATTTTCCTTAAATTTCTTAACTTCTTCTTCACTCATTATAAAGCCCCGTTCTGTTTTTTAATCATATAATTCGACTTTCACAAATAATGTCTTCATTATTTACTATGTTTTTAACTTTTGCAAGCTGATTCGCAACCTGTAAACATTTGTAAAATATGGAGTATCTATTTACCTAAACACACAAAAAAATTCTGTGGATTTCCTGTTATAGATTAATCGGAATAGTTGGCTCAGAAGCTCTGACACTTTGTCTCAGCTTGGGTGGTAATTTACAAATGGAACTATAAATGGAAAAATTTCAAATTGTATTAAGAAGCTTCTTTCATTCTTTGAATGTTAAAGCTCATCTTGAAGCCTAAAGCTCTTATTATATGATTTAAAGTATCAATTTGCGGTTTTGATTGACCGTCAAAAATTTTATAAAGATGCTGTCTGTTTATTTTAGCTTCTTTAGCAAAGGTCGTTACAGAACCTCTGGATAAGATTAAATTTCTTAATGAAAGAGCAAGTGCATTACTGTCAGGATCGTCGGAATAATCGCCAAGAGCAGCTTCTAAATATGCCTTAGCTTCTTCTGGGTCTTTTAATTTTTCTGTGATGTAATCATCCATTGTTTTATAAGTCATTTTAATCACCTGACTTTCTTAATTTGTAATCATCCCAATAATCATGAGCTTTTTTAATATCTCTTTTTTGAGTGGATTTATCACCGTCTATGAGCAGAACGACAATAGAACCGTCATCTTCAGCAAAATAAACTCTGTAACCTGCACCGAACATATACTTAAGTTCTCTTATTTCGGTACCGACCTATTCACATAAACCGTAATTACCTGTTTGGATTTTTGTAAATCTTGAAGTAATTCTGCTTCTGGTAACCTTGTCTAAGGATTCAAGCCAATCGATTACAGGTTGGTTTCCTGTTTTTGTTGTATACGGGATTAATTCTTTCATAATTTATATTGTCGCATCTTCACGACAAATTGTCAATCCTTATAAGATAATAACAATTTTAAAAAAGAGCATTGTAAAAAATAGTAAATATTTAAATAAAATTTTTACATTCATTGACATTGTTTTTATGATGATATGAATCAATCCCGCACTTTCCCGTCACCTTTAATGTTTTTTGCGTTAGTTTGACGTATTTATATAAAAACAACAACAAGACAAATTTTTCAGCTATTTGTAAATCAGAGCAAACTATATATAAACAAAAATAGGCTTAAAAGCGCATTTACACCGAAGATGTCGGGAGTTCGAGCCTCTCAACGCCCATATTAAAGACCCTGTTCATAATGAACAGGGTCTTTAATATGGAGGTCGCAGTTTTGACAGCATTATTCTCTTTTGATTTAAATTTTTTAAGCAGACGTGGTGTGGATTTTAACCCCAAATTACATAAAGAATTAACAGGGATTTTTTTTGTAAAAACAGCTAAAATATATAAATCTTAAAAATTTTACGTTTTTAGGTTGATGTCATAAAAGTTTTAATATTGTTTGTTCTGTTTGTTTGGATTAGTTGAATATTCAATTAATTCATAAGTATTTAAGTCATTTTTATTTGTTTTAAATTCTTTTACTTTTAAATTTGATAATTTTAACTGTCCAATCATCTGATTAATAAAATCATTTTTTTCTTTTTGAACACTTACTTGTTTGTTTACATCTATATTACCGACTATAATTTTGACATTATACCTTTCGTTCAATTCTTCAAATAAAACACTGTTTTTCTTAATAAAAGCGGCTACACCCGGCTTATCATCAATAATCATATATTTATTGTCATCATTATCATAAACAACAAATCCGTGTAAACTAACAAACGAAGCCTTTCCGCTTCTATCGAAAGTTCCATCCATAGGCCTGAATGTATTTGAGTTAGATGCCATTGTTAAATGCGAATTAGAAGAAGTTACACCTGCCGGTAATAATTTTAAATTCTTAGGGTTTGTTCTTTGTGTATCTGTTGTTATTCCTAATGCATTTTTAAAATCACCAAAGTTAAAAGTTGGAATTTGATTTTTAATTTGAGGGACAATGCAATTTAAAAAATATTCTTCTGTTCTCCAATGTCCGCCACCCATTGTCGAGACATCTTTTTTATCGGTAATAATAGGAAAAATTCCGGGAATTTCCCCTGTTTTAGGATTTATGCCGGGCATTACCAAAACAATGTTGTTATAACCGGCTTTATCGCCTGTTAATTTGATTTTATCAACTACTTCATTCGAATATTCTTCACTAAGTTGCGCTTTTATTTCATCAGTTTTAAATAATGGTTGTTGTGAAAATTCTTCAAATGATTTTTTGAAATTTCTGCTCGTTACATCATCAAAAATTTCCAGTTGATGCTGATGTTTATCATTTTCAACATTAAATTTTTTGTTTAATCCCGTAAATGTTATTTTGCCTGGTTCTCTTGAATTTTGAGTTCTTTGTGCTGCAAGAAGACGAGTAACAGCCACTCTTGCAGGAGATACACTGACGCAATTTACGCCTGAATTATAACTGTTCTCTATACTTTTTGCATTACTGCCCTGTTCTCCGCAAATACTAACTTCAATATTGGGCTTGATTTTTCTTGCATCATTAATACCTTGCTGTATAAATTTGATTACAC
Source organism: bacterium (assembly GCA_037147175.1). Lineage (NCBI taxonomy): Bacteria > bacterium. The sequence continues at coordinate 1,562 of JBAWVS010000086.1, read as the reverse complement.
TTGAGTGTAAAACTTTAAATGGATTTTCTTTTAAAATACCTTTTTTTAAATAAGATTCAATAATTTGGCTAGAATCATTCCTGCTGAGTCCGAGAGTAAATTGTGTAAGATCATTTGACCCTATGCTTAAAAAATCCGCTTCTTTCGCGAGTTCTCCGGCATTTATAATAGAAGAAGGAATTTCTATCATTGAACCAATTTTAAAATCATTTAAAAAGCTACTTGCTGCTTTTTTATCTCCCAGCGTTTCTGTTAAAGTTTCTTCTATTGTAGTCTTTATAACACCTGAAAGATATTTAAACTCCTCCTCCGTTGAAATCATCGGCAACATAATTTTAGGCTTACAGTTTACCTGAGTATAGGCCTTTGCAATAGCCCTCGCTTGCATTTTATAAATATCAGGATCAACAATTCCAAATCGGCTTCCTCTATTACCCATCATTGGATTTGACTCTTTTTTGAGAGATTCCGGTACAAATTCGTCTAACGGCATATCAAGCAGTCTTATCGTAACAGGTTTACCTTCTAGAGCTTTAAAAATCTCTATAAAATCTTCATATTGGTATTTTTCAAGTTCTTTTAGCCCTTCTTTTCTTCTTTGAGAGCCTTCTTTAGACAAAAGAACCTTTTTTACAGAGTTTAGTCTTTGTTCATTAAAAAACATATGCTCTGTTCTGCATAGACCTATGCCCTGCGCTCCCATTTTTATTGAATAGGTAGCATCCGCAGGAGTATCAGCGTTGGCTATTACTTTAATATTGGAAATTTCATCGGCCCAGTTTAATAGTTCAAAAACCTCATGAGATGGCTTATCCTGTATAATTTTTAATTTGCCTTCTATTATTTCTCCTGTTTTTCCGTCAATAGAAATCAGATCGCCATTATTAACAACTTTGTTTCCAACTTTCAACCAGCCTGCTGATTCATCTATTGCAACATCATTACATCCGACAATACATGGTTTCCCTGCACCTTTGGCAATAACAACTGCATGGCCTGAGACTCCTGCATTTACAGCAATAACACCGCCAGCCTGCTTTATCGTATCTACATCATCAGCGTTAGTATCATTTTTTATGAGAATAACTTTTTCCCCTTTAAGGATTAATTCTTTGGCTTTTTTTGTATCAAATACGGCTTTTCCAGATATTGCACCGCTGCTTGCGCCAACTCCGCAAGTAATTATTCTATTTTCACTGATAGCTTTTGATTTTTCTTGTTTATCAAAACTTCCTGACAAAATATTTTCAAGTTCGTCTGCAGAAACCCTATTTATAGCTTCATTTTTAGTTATCAAACCCGATCTGCATAAATCAACTGAAGCTTTAATCTTAGCCTGCGGTGATGTTTCAAAGCTATTTGATGATTGCACATAAAGCTTGCCGTTTGTAACATGAAAATGAATACATTGGGGTTCTTTAAACAATTTTTCTATTTTTTGGGAATAATCTTTTAATTTTCTATAAATTTCAATCTGATTTTTTTTAAGATTTTCTATATCTTCTAATGTTCAGTTAAGTTAAAAGTTTAGAACAAATTTTCTTTTTTCACGTCTTGAAGAA
>JBAWVS010000085.1 GCA_037147175.1 bacterium | reverse complement strand
CCTAATGAAAAATACCGAGAATTAACGGGTGTTGCGATTGCTTAGCGAATTCACCGACAAAAAATAATTGCCTGTTTTCGCTATGAAGATTTACAAAACTTTACGTATTTACGCAAAAAGCAGTTTGCGCAGCTGTTTTGTGCGAATTGCTTTTTCTGCGGAAAATTTAACGTGAATTGCCGAACAATTAAAATCTGCATGAATATTGGTATTGTCATTCTGAAGGCTTTAGTCCGAAGAATCTGTCCAGTAAGCATTTTTAGCTAAAATCATAAATTGGACAGATCCTTCGCTTTGCTCAGGATGACATTCTCAAAAATCAATATTTGCAATAATTTTAACTAATTGGCGACTCGAGTTATTTAAAAGACCTGCCCTTAAATTTAAATCAAAGAAATTCCCGGTCCATCATAAGAAACCTTTAACCATTCTGAAATTGTTTTTGCAATATCAGCAAAAGTTTGTCTTGTTCCTAAATTTTGCCCTTGTATTTCAGGGTTATAGACAAGAACAGGCACCATTTCCCTTGTATGGTCAGTTCCCGGAGCTGTCGGATCACATCCATGATCTGCGGTAATTATAAGCAAATCGTCTTTTGTTATTAAAGAAAGTATTTTTTCCAGATAAAGATCAATTTCCTCAATAGCTTTTCCATAACCCAAAGCATCATTTCTATGACCAAAAAGCATATCAGTATCGACAACATTGGTAAAAATTAAAGAAATCTCGGGGGTTTTAATGTTTTTATAAGTAATTAAGTGTTCTTCGCCTTCAAGTTTATTTTTCAGAGCTTTTAGTGTTAATTCCAGTCCTTCTTTGTTTGTTCCCGTATGAATTGCTTGAGTTACACCTGATTTTACAAAAATATCTTCTATTTTTCCGATGCCTATAACACTTCCTTCTGAATCGACTATTTTATTTAAAATTGTGTGTTTTTTGGGTGGAACGGAAAAATCCCTTCTTCCTGTGGAAATTCTTTTATACTTCCCGCTGACTCCTTCAAAAGGTCTTGCTATAACCCTGCAAACATTGTGTTCGCTCGAATGGGAGTCCAGTAATTCTCTGGCAATTTCACACCATTTATGTAAAGTTTCCAGCGGAATAATATCAACATGGCATGCTACCTGAAAAACACTATCAGCACTCGTATAAACAATAGGAAATCCTGTTTTAATATGCTCATCTCCGAGATTATCAAGAATAGCCGTTCCTGAAGCGGGAATATTTCCAAGGACTCCGCCACAATTAGTTTTTTGAATAAATTCATCGATTAAAAACTGCGGAAAGCCTTCAGGATAAGTTTTGAAAGGTTCTTCAAGAATCAAACCTGCTATTTCCCAGTGTCCTGTTGTAGTATCTTTTCCTTCAGAAACTTCCAGCATTTTTCCGAAACTTGCGATAGGCGAATTATTTGGCTTAACTCCTGCAATATTGTCAATATTTCCCAACCCCATTTTTTCAAGATTTGGAAGATTTAATCCTTTATTAAATTTGGCGACATTCACAAGAGTATTGCACTCCATTGAATCACTGTACTTAGAAGCATCAGGCATAGCGCCTATGCCCATGCTGTCAATTACAATTACTATAGCTCTTTTCATTTGCGTATTCCTTTTCCAGACTGCTATGCTTTCTTTCCTTTGAATTTAGGGAAATAATAATCCCAACATTTAATTTCTCCGCAATACTGACATACTGCATGAGAATTCATAAACCCTAAGTCAGGTATAAACTCATATCCGTCAACATTAAAAATAATTTCATCATGTTCGTTAAGAGTTTTGGTAAAAACACCCGCACCTTTATAGTTCGGGTTAAAAACCAGACCGTAATTATCTACTGATTGACATTTTTTACATTTAAACATTTGCATGACTCATTTATTCTTCATCATTTTGGGGTTGAGCTGTTGGAATGAGGATTTTTTCATCTATTTCTTTCTATCCAAAATATCTTTATACAATAAGGTAAAACATGCGCTTCCCCAAGGAAGCATCATTGCTGTTAAGACAACATCAACCGTACATAAAGCCATAGTTTCCGCTATGCCAAACGGGGTTATCTTGAGGTCTGCCCAATGTCCGTATTGAAACATATTATCTTTAAAAATTATATTTGCAAAAGCTTCAAACGGCTGAATCAAATATGAAAAGAAAGGTGTTTTTTCAATGAACGTATTAAATAATTCAGGAATAAAAAAAGTTGTAACAAATAAAAGGATAATTCCCATAGACAGCGTCCTCCAAAAATTCCCCTTCATTAAGTTACAGCTCTTCTTAAGGACTTCAACAGGTGATATTGCTTCAAAAGCAAATATCTGAAAAGCAAGGCTGATATTTACAGACAGCATAATGGAAAAAATCACGGAAATCAGCACCATTGCGAGAAAAATTGGTGCGATAAAAGCAGTATTAATAAAAGCTCCTAAGAAAAAGGTTAAAAAAGGAAAAATTAAAATTCCGAGCCATAAAAAAGTTATGAGCAAAAATAAAATCACATAATTATTTGTTTTTAATTTTACGGAACTGTTATAAATCTTGAAATCGCCAAAAGTTCCTTTTTTTGATATATCAAAAATCATGGGGTTTAAAGACACCATTACAATCATATAATCCCAGAAAGCTTTTATAAAAATCAAAAATCCCGGCAGCACAAGCAGCAATAAACCTAAAAGAATCAAAAGCAAATTTTGTTGGAGGTTTTCTCCCGAGACTTTAGACAGATACTGCTCTCTAAAGAAATAAGTCGAATAAAAAATCAAAAATATTCCTATAATTTGTCCAAAAACAGGAAAAAGCATTACTCTTGATAACGGGAAAAAGTTTTTTATATAAATCATTAAACTTTTAAAAATTATTACAAATATATTAGTTCCTGATTTAGGCTTGCCCATAAAAAATCCTTAAATTTTCATCAAACTGCTTATAAATTATATCCTTAAAAACAGGTTAAAGGTATAATATAATTTAAACATGTTAAGGGAAATCCGGAATGAAAAAAATTTACGCCAGTCTTGCTTTGATAGCATTAATCTATTTTTCTGTACCTGTAAAAGCGCAGGTATTCGACTTAAGTTCAACCAAAAAAGCTGATTCTATTATAAATCAGAATGTTCCTGCTGTTTATAAGCCCTCAAAGCTTATTCTCGGGGCTAAAACAATATTTGTAATAAAAGCTGAACCAAAAAGTCACGTTTCATTGTTTACTTCGGAAGAAAATGCGGGCGCTTCTGAATTTTACGGACATAAATTAAGACTGGGAGAAACTTTAAAACATTATGAAGGAATTATCGGGGATAAAGGAATTTTGGAGCTTGAAATTCCGCTTCCTGCCGAAAAAAATCTTGCAGGAAAAATTCTTTATTTTGAAGTTCTTGTCTGGAAAAAATCAGATTTTAGCGACTTAAAAGTTGCCAGAACGATGGGAATAGACGGCAGAGAAACAGCTATCAATGCTGTTATAATAGCAGAACCTCCAAAAAATCAATACATGCCGGGAATAGGACCTAATATTCCAGGAACAGGCGGTGATTTTAGCAAAGCTCAGGAAGTATTCAGCAAAATGAACGGAAGTTCTAATAATGAAAATTCGGATAATTATTATCAAGATGAAGTCTTTTCTAACAATAAACCTTTAATATTAAGAAATCTTCACGCACCCGAGTTAAAAACAGAATCTAATAAAGAAAACTGACAACCATGAGTAAGACTGTTAAAATAGCTCTAATTCCTCTGGATAATCGACCGGTAAGTTATACTTTACCGCAGCAAATTGCTTCATTAAACAAAAGCATAGAGTTTTTTGTTCCGCCAAGAGACTTTCTCGGGGGACTGATTGATTATTCACAAATTGATAAAATTTTAGAATGGCTTGATAATACCCTAAAACAGGAAAAAATTGATTATATAGCAGCTTCTCTTGACACTATAGCCTACGGAGGGCTTATTCCTTCAAGAAGACTCAATAATTCTGCCGTAGAAATAATTAAAAATCTTAATAATTTCCGCAATATAATAGATCGGCACAATACAGAAGCTAAAATTTACGGATTTAGCAGTATTATGCGTATTTCTGACAGTTATGTAAACGAGGAAGAAAAAGAGTACTGGGATAAGTTCGGCAAGGAACTTTTTAAGTATTCTTATTTAAAACATAAAATTGATGTTCAAAATAACGATATAGACAGAAAAGAATTTAATGAGCTGAAAAATAAAATTTCTCCTGAAATACTTGATGACTACTTAAAAACAAGAGAAAGGAATTTCTCAATTAACAGATTTTATTTTAGCTGGGTTGAAGAAAACTTTCTGGATTTTCTGGTGTTCAGCAAGGATGACACGGGTCAATTCGGAATAAATGTTCAGGAAGCCGAAGCTCTTGACTCCGAAATACAGGACAGGAAGTTTTTTGGCAAAGCCATAACACTTACAGGCGCCGATGAAATCCCTTCTGATCTTATATCAAAAGCTCTGGTTGACAGTTCTAAACAGATTATTAAAATTTTTCCTGTTTTCTCGACAAAAAATGGGGTAAATATTATTTCACGCTACGAAGATAAAACAATTTTTGAGTCGGCATCGGGACAGATAAAACTTTGCGGAGGAGAAATTGCTGATTCCGAAGAAAATGCCGATATGATCTTGCTTGTTCACACTCCTGAAAATATTCAAAACGATCATTGTCTAAAAATATATGCTGAACCGGAAAACAAAGAAGCTGTAAAATTCTGCACAGATTTAATTAAAAATACCAAAAAACCTGTAATAATAGGGGATATTGCTTGTGCAAACGGAGGAGATAATTTTCTGGTTATGAAACTTCTTGAACAGGTTTCGATTATTAACAAAATTTACGGTTATGCAGGCTGGAATACAACAGGAAACACCCTGGGCAGCGTGATTTCTATCGGGATATCAAGAGTTATTGCCGAAAAGACAGAAAACTTTGAATTAAATAACTTTAAAAAAACTTTATTGGTCAGGTTAGCTGATGACTGGGCTTATCAAACAATTGTAAGACAAAAAATCAGGGCTTTTACAAATTTTGCCGACAAAAAAACACTAAAGGATGAGTTAGTTCCTTTAGTGTTAAACCTTACCAAAAAGATAGATTATAATTTGAATTTATCTGACTTTAACCTTGATTTTCCCTGGAATAGGACTTTTGAAGTTGAAATAATTATTTAGTTTTATTTCAAAATTTACTTATCCAATAACTTAAGCTATCTGGAGCTTTTTAGTTTGTGTTTTACTTCCACTGTCACTTCCGGTTTTACTTCTGGTTTATCATGACTTACTAGCAAGTCTTTTAACATTTTTACAATATTACCAAAGCTAGTGTTCAGTTAAGTTAAAAGTTTAGAACAAATTTTCTTTTTTCACGTC
>JBAWVS010000084.1 GCA_037147175.1 bacterium | reverse complement strand
TTCTACATAGGAGTTACTAAGTTTTAAATAGGGGAGTTTTTTGGGTTGATGTCACTATACAGATTTCATACAGAAACTTACATGTGATTTTTTGCATCATTTTTTAACATTCGAAGCTTTGTCCGGACTTTTAATTTATAATGATTCCTCAAGGAGATAAAATGCAAAAATACTATGAAAAACAAGGATTTAGGCTGTATCATGGGAATTGTTTAGAAGTTTTAAAACAAATTCCTGAGAATACTTTTGATATGATTTTTGCAGATCCGCCGTATCATTTATCAAATGGGGGCTTTACTTGTCATGCCGGTAAAGCTGTTTCGGTGAATAAAGGCAAATGGGATGAGAGTAAAGGTATTGAAGAAGACTTTCAATTTCATATGGAATGGATAAACGCCTGTAAAAAAGTATTAAAACCATCAGGAACAATATGGATTAGCGGAACTTATCACTCTATTTATTCTTGTGGTTTTGCTCTTCAAAAATCAGAATATAAAATTCTTAACGATATAATTTGGTTTAAGCCTAATGCCTCACCTAATTTAAGCTGCAGATATTTTACGGCAAGCCATGAAACGCTTTTATGGGCTATAAAAGACAAAAATGCAAAACATACTTTTAACTATGAAAATATGAAAAACGGCGATTGGGAAGATGATTTCCTTAAAAAGCCTGATAAGCAAATGCGTTCTGTATGGGCAATAGGTGCAATTAAAACTCATGAGAAAAAATACGGAAAACATCCGACGCAAAAACCTTTAGAATTATTAAAACGTATAATCCTTGCCTCGACTAATAAAAGAGACTTAATTCTTGATCCGTTTGCCGGAAGTTCCACAACCGGTATAATGGCAAATAAATTAGGTAGAAAGTTCGTTGGGATTGATATAGAATCAGAATACTTAGATCTGTCAATTAAACGTTTTGAAGATTTACCGCAAATAAAAAAAGAGGTCTTATGTCAGTAGTTTTAGAAAAAATTTATATTTCCGAAACCTTGCCAATAGTTAAATGGGCAGGAGGTAAAAGACAGCTTCTTACCGATTTGAAAAATAATTTACCGAAAAAATTTAACCGGTATTTTGAGCCTTTTATTGGTGGCGGTGCATTATTTTTTAACCTTCACCCTGAAAATTCTTATATTTCCGACATTAATCCTGAATTAATAAACCTTTATCAAGTTATAAAAAATAATGCTTATGAATTAATTGAAGATTTAAAGCAGCATAAAAATACAGAAGAATATTTTTATGAAATTAGAAATATTGACAGAAACAGCAGATACAAAAAGTGGTCTGATATTCAAAAAGCAAGCAGATTTATATATATGAACAGAACCTGCTTTAACGGACTTTATCGAGTTAATAGCAAAGGTGAGTTTAATGTTCCTTTTGGAAAATATTCAAATCCTCGTATTCTTGATGAAGTAAATTTATTAAATTGTTCACAATTATTCCAAAATACTGAAATTAGACATTCTGATTTTTCAGAAATATTAAAGCATGTTCAAAAAGGTGATTTTGTTTATTTTGATCCGCCTTATGCTCCTTTAAATGAAACATCAAGTTTTACTTCTTATACAAAAGAAGGTTTTGGAGGGGATATGCAAGTTAAATTAAAAGAACTTTGCGATGAACTTGATAATTTGGGCGTTTATTTTATGCTTTCAAATTCCGACACAAAGGGGATCAATGAATTATATAAAAATTATGAAATAAAAAAAGTTTTTGCTTCCCGTGCAATAAATTCTGTTGCAAGTAAGAGAGGGAAGATAACAGAGGTTTTAGTGAGGAATTATTAGATGAAAGCTGGTGGAATTGGAGGAGGTAATACAAGAACTGGTCTTGTTTTTGAGCTTAAGACAGATTTGAAGACATTTCTTAACCAAGTTAATGGATATTTTGTTAATGATAAAGGCGAAGTATTTTATGACAATGAAGCAGTTGGCTATATTTTTAAAGGACATGGACTTTATAAATTTTTAAAAGAACATAACATTGATTGGAAGAAGATTATTTCAAAACGATTATTGCCGGATGATTCTATTTATGTTCTTTTAAACAATGTATTTTACGTTCTTGAAAGTAAATATCAAGGAGGACAAGGATCTGTTGATGAGAAATTGCAAACTTGTGATTTTAAAAAGAAACAATATAAAAAATTATTATCAAAATTAAATATGGAAGTTGAATACATTTATATATTAAGTTATTGGTTTAAAGATCCTAAATATAAAGATGTATTGGATTATATTCATAGTGTTGGCTGTGATTACTATTTTGAATATATTCCTCTTGATCGATTGGGCTTACCTGTTCCTGAAAATAATACATTGGTAAATCAAAAAGGATAAATCATGAAATTTTTATCAGCTTATAAAGAATTATTGGGGTGCAGCAACGAAGATGAAATTTTTCAGTATTTTCTGAATAATTTAAAACCATCTAATAATTTGTGGACTTATTTTGTAAACTGGGACAAGGTATTTGAAAATATTAAAGATATTGAAATAGGGTTAAATACTCTTAATTACCTTATCGGCAAAGATAATTTTGACGAGGAATTCATAAGTCTTATACGACATAATCCGCACTTAATTAAAATTTTGCCTGCTTTAGTTGTTAGAAACGGAGATAACAGCAAAAAGTTCAAGATTCTCGTTGATTTTAGAAATAAAATGCTAACTTATGAAGATTTTGATTTTAGTATAAAAAATCCTACTGAAGAAGATTTGAAAAAATATCTTAAATTTATTACAAATACCGGCTTTAGAGAATTAATTATTAAAAAAAGAATTAAAAATCTTGTTGATTACATGATCGGTGTTGAAGCAGGTCTTGATAGTAATGCTCGAAAAAATAGAGGCGGTCACTCTATGGAAGATATAGTTGGCGTCTTTGTTCAGGATTTATGCGTAAAAAAAGGCTATAGCTATTTAAAAGAAGCTGATGCTAAAAAAATTAAGGAAACTTATGGAATCGAAGTTCCTGTTGATAAGTCTTCAAGGCGTTATGATTATGCTATAAAGACAGAAACAGAACTTGTTTTAATGGAAGTTAATTTTTATGGTGGTGGCGGATCAAAATTAAAATCAACAGCTGGAGAATATAGAGATTTATCTAATGTTTTAGAAGACAAGTTTAAATTTGTTTGGATTACCGATGGTTTAGGTTGGAAAACAACAGCAAGACCACTAAGAGAAACTTTTAACCATAATGATTACTTGCTCTCATTAGCGATGCTTGAAAAAGGAATACTTGAAAAAATATTATAAATGAATAATTTTTTGTTTTTCTTTTAGAGAATTTGGAGTTAAAAGCTAGGCAAGGCCTATAATTAAAGTTAAAGTCAATATTTTAATAATCAAAATTTAGCACAAGTACACTTGACAGGTTAATAGTTGAATGGTAAAGTAATAATATTGTTACTTCATTTTTTCGGAGAAATTATATGGAACAATTTAAGCGATTCGGAATAGATTTGGAGAAAGATCATTTTGTGGAAACTTCAATTTACGGGATGGCTTGCGTTTATGCGCTTATAGAAAAAGAAATAGAAAATTATCTGAAGCAGCACGGACTCAGCACTTCCAGATTCAACATGATGATGGTGGTAAAACACCAAGGCAAAGAAGAAGGTATAAGTCAGATAGAAATCGGCAAACGGCTTGTCGTAACGGCTTCCAATATGACAAAACAGCTTGATAAGCTTATTACAGAAGGTTACGTGGAACGTTCAGCGCAAGTAGGCGACAGGCGAGTAAACCTGATTAAGATTACCCAAAAAGGTTCCGATTTACTTGATGAAGTTTGGCAAGGCTACTACGAAACAATTTCCGGCATTGCAGACAAAATTCCCGTGCAGGACAGAGAAACCCTTTCGCGCATCCTCGCCGGCTGGTTTGAAAAACTCGAAAAATAAAATATAAATTTCACAGAAAACTAACTTTACCTTATGAGTGCTACTTAAGGAGATTTTGTCATGAATTTTACTGAAATATTTCTCGAAACCGAAGATAATACAAGTATTGCGATTAATCATTATGATTCAAAAAGAGATTCTGTTATTATAATCGCCCACGGCTGGTATATGTGCAAGGATTCAAAGTATTTTAAAGCAATCTCAGAAGACTTTTTCTTAAATCATGATGTAATAACTATGGATTTCAGAGGACATGGCAAAAGCTCCGGGCTTTATACTTTTTCGGCAAAAGAGCCGGAAGATTTAAAAACAGTCGTAAATTATGCAAAACAAAGATATTCAAAAATCGGTTTAATCGGATTTTCTTTAGGGGCGGCGATTTCTATAATTCATACGGCAAAATACAATGACATCGACTCGCTTATTGCAGTAAGCTCGCCTGTAAGTTTTGACAAAATTGAAAGCCGATTTTTCAAAAAAGAAGCTGTTATCCCGACTATTGAAAAGTTTGAGCTGTTCAGAAGTCTGTCTGTACGCCCAGGTAATATATTATTAAATAAAGTAAACCCTTTAGATGTCGTTCAGGAAATTGTTTCTGCGCCAGTGTTATTTATTTCCGGCGCAAAAGACCCGACTATCTATCCATGGCATTCACAAGAGTTGTATAATAAATCTTGTGAGAAAAAAGCACTGTCTATTTTTGAAGATGATTTTCACGCGGAAGATCTTTATATCAATTCCCGTGAAAGGTTTATGAGCGAGTGCAACAGTTGGATGTCAGTCTTAGAGAGCGAGTTGAGGGTTCGAGTATGAAAAAATTTTTTACTATTATTCTTTCGGTTTTAATATTTTTTGCGGTTAATTTGCCGATTTTAGCCCAGGCTGTAAATAATGCAACAGCTAATGAAGTCACCCCAGATAAAAATATTATTGTTTGTGATAGTAATTCGTCCAACTATGATTTATGTTCAAAATTGATTTTTTCTCAAAAAAATATCGAATTAAAAAGTGACTTAATGCAAGGATACAAAGCAAATTTATACAAAATTCAAAATAATTCAGAGAATGATATAGAAATAATTTCCATTGATAATATTGAAAACTGGAAAGCAGCTGCTAGGCTTAGAATAGAAAACAGGAAACAATTACATGGCAGTAAAGAAGGAGAGTATGAGCTTATTATAATATTATTTTTAGTTCCGCCTTTTATTTTAGCTTCTCCAATATTTATTCCTTTGGGCGTATGTGGCTTATTGTATGAAACAACTATAGGTAAATTAAAATTAGTAATCGGAAATAAACAAATTCTTAAAGAAGCAGAACAATTTAGGGAGTATTCTATGCCCGCTTCAGTAAAAAAAGGTGAGAGCCTTTCATTATTATTGTTGGCAGATGAAAAGAAAGTTCAAGCTAAAGGCACTAGTGCATTGTTAATTTAATTTATTAGGATAAAGTTTTTTTAACTTAATTCT
>JBAWVS010000083.1 GCA_037147175.1 bacterium | reverse complement strand
TCTAAGTTATCAAATTTATTCTCAAATTTCTTGTCTAAATTCTCAATAGCTTTTAAAATTTTGTTTTCCATTTATTACCTTCCTCCAAAATTAATTGAAATGTAATTAAAATTTTACCAAAAAATAACTAAATAAAAAACTTTACAAAATCAAATGACAATTATATTTTTATTTTTGTTTTTATATAAATATAGGAAATAGATATTGGTTTTAAAAAGAGAGCGAAAGAGGAGGAAAAAAATATGGCGGATACAAGAATTCCTGCAGGTGTTTACCCGGATTCAAGTAAATTTTCAAATTCATTAATAAGAAAACAACCAAACGAACCCAAAAATATTTTTCACAAAAATGATGATAAAGACATAAAAGCTGCTAAACAACATGAACAAGATAGATCAAAACTTGAAGGGATTATAAATTCTTTGCAAAAATAATAGAAATTCAGCTTTAATAAGATAAAAAGAGACTTCCATTATTAATAACGGAAGTCTCTCTTTATTGCCTATGAATTTTAAGAAGGTTTTTTATCACAGTGTCGGGGTTTAAAGTTATAAGCTGCATAAACAATTCCTATCGCTAATAAAAACATACCCAGTGCAGCCATAATGTTAATAATACTCATTATTTTTCCTCCAGTTTATCAATCATACAATTTATATCTTTGTTTGCTTCCATAAGCAAAATTATAAAAGTAATATTTATTAAAAGTCCGATTATAAAAAGTATAATTTTTTGAAAATTATCCATATTAATAAAAATTGCGGCTAAACCGCCGGTTAAGACAATAACAACAGTCCATAAAATTTTAACTATTTCTGTATATAATTTAATTTTATACAGAACTTAAATTATACCTGATTATTTTTAAAAATATATTTTTATTTTATAATAAAACATTAAAAGAGCTAAAATAAAAAACAGCTGTAAAAAGGAGAAAAAGAGTGGAAAGAGAAATCGTAGATGCGGTGATAGTGGGCGCAGGTCCGGCAGGGATTGCGGCAGCCATGACACTTGCTAAAGCTGGTAAAGAAGTTGTTGTTCTTGAAAGAGGCGACTATCCCGGAAGCAAAAACGTATTTGGCGGTGCGATATATGCACAGCCTACCGCTGAAATTTATCCTGAGTTCTGGAAATCAGCACCGGTAGAAAGACATAATATTGAACATAAATTTGCGTTATTAGGAAATAATGACGGTACTGTAATAGGCTACAGAAATGGGGAGCATTCAAAAGAGGGACATTACAGCAGTTTTTCTGTTATAAGAGCAAAATGGGACAAATGGTGCGCAGAACAGGCAGAAAAAGCCGGTGCATTTATAGTTCCTCAAACTCTTGTCGAATCTTTAATTATTGAAGACGGAAAAGTGGTCGGCGTAAAAACCGAACAGGAAGAGTTTTATGCAAAAGTTACTATAGTTGCAGACGGCGTAAACTCTCTGCTTACAAAACAGGCATGGAATCGTCCTGAAATTGAACCTGCAAATGTTGCAGTCGGAGTTAAAGAAGTTATTTCTCTTCCTAAAGAAAAAATTCAGGACAGATTTAATCTTGAAGGCGATAGCGGAGTGATTTATACAATAGTTGGCGGACCTATGCAAGGAATGGTCGGGCTTGGATATATTTATACAAACCTTGAGTCAATAGTGGTAGGCGTTGGAATTTCTTTAGAAGATTTAAAACACCATAAACAAAAACCTTATGATTTGTTAAATCAATTAAAAGAACATCCTTCAATAAAACCTCTTATTCAAGGCGGAGAGCTTCTTGAATATTCAGCGCATCTTATACCGGAAGGCGGATATGGAGCAATGCCTCCACTCTATAAAGACGGAGTGCTTATTGCCGGAGATGCTGCAATGTTGGTAAATAATGTTCATTGGGAAGGCACAAACCTTGCTATGGTCAGCGGAAAACTTGCAGCGGAAACTGCAATAGAAGCCATAGAAAAGAATGATTTTACTGCAAATATGCTTTCTCTATACCAGACAAAGCTTGATGACTCTTTTGTATTAAAAGATTTAAAAACTTATAAAGATGTGATGAAATTTGCCGAGAAAAATTCTAAAATATTCATGGAGTACTATATTCCGGGAAAAGTAAATGAATTTTTCAATATGTTTACAACCACTGATAGTATTCCAAAGCAGAAAAAGTACAAAGATTTTATCGGAAATTTACTAAAAGAAAGATCTTTCGGCATTCTCTGCGACATAACCAAAGTAATTAAACTGGTAGGAGGTATTTTACTAAGATGACTGAAGTAAAAAATAAAATTCCTGAGAATATAGATGACAAGTTGTTTACTGTCAAATATAACTGCGACAAGGAAACCCACTTAAAACCAAATCAGGAAGACTGCAAAGTTTGTAAAGACAGACCTTGTACTTATTGTTGTCCTGCAAATGTTTACAATTGGGATGAAGAGCAGAATAAAAATCTGGTTGGTTTCGAAAATTGTCTTGAATGCGGAGCTTGCAGAATTGTTTGCCCTGCAAAGACACTTGACTGGAAATACCCAAAATCAGGCTGCGGCGTAAGCTTCAAGTACGCTTAAAAAATCTGCTGCCTGTCATTAGCAACTAAGTAGCGAAAGTTTTATTTAATCAAAAAATCCGGCGAATTTCGTCGGATTTTTTGTAACAAATTTGTTGTATTTTTTATTTTTGCTATTAACTTTTATTTTTACGGGTCTTTAAGTAATTGTAAATAAAATAGTGAGGTGTAAACCTTGGATTTAACAGTAAAACCGTTAAGATTAAATTGTAATATTTTTTTCAAAGCAAACAGACCTTCAAACAAAGACGAAGTTCCCGCAGAAATCAATTACAAATATTCAACACCTGAAAGCAGAGAAAAAACTATAGCTATATTAGGAGCTTCAGTTGACAGTCAAGAATTATCTCCATATACAAAACAAGCAAATTCTTTAGCCAGAGAACTTGTAGCTAGAGGCTACAATATTGTTACAGGCGCCGGTAGTGCAGGTATAATGGGTGCTGCTAACAAAGGCGGACACGAAGCAGAATTGAATCCCGAAAACAAAAATCATGGAGAATGTCTTGGTCTTATGACTCAAGAGGCATGGGGTAATGAAGATTATAGAAACTGCAATATTATTAAAAGAGCTGGAGACGATTTCACAAGAATTGCGGATTTCGATAAAGTTGCGAAGCATATTGTTGCTTTTCCCGGTGGCGCTATGACAGTTGCAGAAGCAACATCGTTTATAGCAAAAGCAAGATACGAAAAAGGTGATAAAAAACCTGACGTTTCTTTTATAGGTCCTTATCAAGGTTTAGATTTTCAATATGAAACACTCGAAAAAATTAAAACGCTGGGTACAAACAGACAAACAATTTATAAATCATACAATGATGTTAAGTCCCTTTTAGATGAGAAATTCCCCAATTTAAAATAATTGGAATATAAATTTAAAGAAATATCTTAATGTAATTACAAAGTAATCACTTATTTGATTTTACCGATAAAAATGGTAGAATTACATGTCTTTAAAATTTAATTTGTGTCTGCAATTCCGAAAATTTTTAAAGGATGGCTATGGATCAAAGAAGATGGTATGACAGAGATCCGATTCTCTCAAAAGCAATGAAGATCCTTGAAACTACTGATGATAAGTTTCAAATTCAGGTTGCTTTGAACTTAATCAAGGTTATTATTGAACACAATATCGAATCAAACGCATTCAATACTGTTGAAGATATCCTTTCGGCGGTTGAAGAAGGTCGCTGTGAAAAAGGAAACGAAAGATGGTACGACATAGATCTTACCATTAAGACTTCTGTACAGATGCTTGAAAATTGTTCAGAGGAGATGCAAAGCAAGATTGCAAGAAGCATCGCAGAATTAATAAATGATAAACTTCAAAATTCTTATGATGATGAAGAAGATTTTGAGGAAGATGAAGAATAAAAAAAGAGGCGATAGCCTCTTTTTTTACACGTGTATAACTTGTTTTTCTTCCAGGTATTTAACTGCGCTGGTTGCAGAAATAGCACCGTCTGCCGCAGAAATTACAACCTGTCTTAGAGGAGAAACTCTGACATCACCTGCCGCAAAAACACCTTCGCAGCTTGTTGCAAGATTAATGTCAGTTTCAATAAACCCTTTTGAGTCAAGCTTGATTTGCTCTTGAAAAAGTTCTGTATTAGGGCTATAACCGATATACGGAAAAACAGCATCAGTCTTGAGTTCGGTGTTTTCGCCTGTTATGACGTTCTGTACAGAAATAGATTCAACTTTATCTTTCCCGTTTACGGAAGTTACAACTGTATCCCAAATAAAATTAATTTTAGGATTTGCATAAGCTTTTTCCTGATAAATTTTTTCGGCTCTTAGCGAATCTCTTCTGTGGATAATATTAACTTTAGAAGCAAATCTGGTAAGGTAGAGAGCTTCTTCAACAGCAGCATTTCCGCCGCCTATAACGCAAACTTCTTTCTCTTTAAAGAAAGCTCCGTCACAAACTGCACAGTAGCTTACACCTCTTCCTATAAATTCTGTTTCACCGGGAACGCCTATTTTTTGAAGTCGTGCACCTGTTGCAATAATTATAGTTTTTGCCTTAAAAATATTTTCTGAGGTTTCAATGGTTTTAACAGGGGAAATTAAATCAATTTTTGTGATTTCCTGCATTATAAATTTTTCTATATTAAATTTATCAGCATGCTGCTCAATTTTTTCAACAAGATCATAACCGCTGATAAGAGGAAATCCCGGATAATTTTCAATCTCAAGAATATTTGTTAACTGTCCCCCGGTCACGCCTGTATCAACTATAGCTGTTTTTAAAAGCCCTCTGCCTCCGTAAAGAGCGGCAGTAAGACCAGCAGGTCCGCCACCAAGTATTAATAAGTCATAGTTTAACTCTTTTTGTGTCATTAGAATCCTTTTTCCTTCCTGATAATTTATTTTGCAAACAAATCCTTTAATGTTGGACCGGAAATTTTTTTACCTTCTACTCTATATTTTACTACATCTGTTTTATAAATTTTACCCTGAGACAAATGTTTAATAATTAATTTGTCTTCACCCGAAAAACTGTCGCCTTCAACTATAACTTCAGGCGTTTCTGTCTCAATATTATTTGAGGAGGCATGCTCTCTTGTAAATTTTGCTTTTTTGCCGATAACTTCGTTGACGGTTATTGAGGCAATAGCACCTGTTACAGGGTTTGAAAGTGTAATTGTATCACCGTTTCTGTCAAATTCCCATATATCTGCGCTTTTGCTGCGAAAAAGTTCAGGGTTATTTGTTTCAATTAAAGTACTTTTTACAATCCATTTTCCGTAAAATTCTTCCGGAAAATCTTTGTTTATAGAAATATTTCCGTTAAGTATTTTTATTTTTTGAGCGGAATTATTTGAATTAACGTCAAATACAGGAATTCCTTCTTTAATTCCCGCATTTGATATTAATAAAGCTGTAAATAGGGATAAAATCACAATTATTTTCTGTTGCCAAAAAGTCTTAAAAGCATAAGGAAAAGGTTTATAAAATCAAGATATAAAATCAAAGCGCCGCTGATAGACTCTTTAACATCTTCTTCTGTTCCCGAATTTCCTATTATATTAAGCTGTTTGATTTTTTGTGTGTCATAAGCAGTCAATCCGACAAATATCAAAATTCCTGCATAAGTTATAACCCAGTACATCATACTGTTATGAAGAAAAATATTTACTAAAGAAGCTATAATCAAACCTATTAATGCCATAAAACAGATATTACCGACGCTGGTCAAATCTTTTTTTGTTACATAACCGTAAAAGCTCATAATTCCAAATGTTCCTGCCGTAACAACAAAAGTTGTAGTTATAGAAGCTGCGGTATAAATCAAAAATATACATGACAAAGTCAGCCCGTTTAATGCGGAATAGCCAAGAAACGTATTCATTGCCGTACTTGCCGACATTTTTTTAACATTTGCCGCAAGATGACCGACTAAAAAAACTTCCGCAATTATTAAACCGAAGAAAATAAGCATATTTCCGAAAATAAAATGAATTATTGCGCTTGATCCGGCTACAATATAAGCAACAGCCGCCGTTAAAAACAGCCCCATCGACATCCATTTATAAACATTAACTATAAATTCCCGTTGTTCCAGTTCTACCTGTGATTGGGTAAAAGTTTTTATTTCTGTTTGCATAAATATGTCCTCTTTAATTAAACAACTACATAAATTATACCAATTATATTATATATAAAAA
>JBAWVS010000082.1 GCA_037147175.1 bacterium | reverse complement strand
TTTTGTTCAAATTAGCAGCACCCTGTTCCACGTTTCTGGAAATTTCCTGCGCACCTTGAGCTAGCTGCGTTGTACTGCTTGCTGTTTGTTGAGCGCCCTGAGTTGTTTGTTCCGAGGATGCACTCATTTCTTCCGAGCTTGCCGATATATCTTGCGCGGAATCAACTACCTGTTTAATTAAACTACTTAAATTTTCTACAAATTTCTTAAAAGATCTGTTAAGCTCACCTATTTCAGTTTTATTTTTATCTTCCGGTATTTCTACAGTTAAATCATTTTCTGCCAACCTGCGACTTATTTTTGTAATATTTTCAATCGGATCAGAGATGCTTCTTCCCAGTGTACGATTTGTAAGATACATAACTATAAGGGAAATACCTATACTTATTAATATATTGATAAGTACAGAAACTCTCAATGCTTTTAATGCTTCCATATAAATATCATCAAGATAACTTCCTGTTCCGATAACCCAGCCCCACTGCGAGAAATTTCTTATATATGAAATTTTTTCAGCGGATATTTTACTACCAGCCCTGGGCCAAAAATATCTCAAGCTTCCCTGTCCTTTTTCCATTGCAATTTTTGTAGCTTCACTAATAAATTTCAAACCGTTTTTATCTGCAAGATTTGAAGCATTTTGACCCTGTTTGGTAGGATGCGCTAAAAATACGTTATTATAATCATTTATCCATACATAATTTTTGCCGTCATAATTAAGATGATTTATTCTTTGTATTGCCCTTTCTTTGGCTGATTTTTCGGAAAATTCTCCATTATCAGCCCTGACTTTATATTCTTTTATTAAATTTAGAGCAACTTCAGTAATTGCAGCCACTTCTTTTTCTCTGCAAAGTATGGTGGTCTTATAAATCTGAGAAAAATTCAACAGCGTACAGGTTAAAAACGTAATCAATGCAACAAAAATAATCAACAAATTAACTCTGTTTTTGATTGTAATCTTGTCAAAAAAACCACTCTTTGAGGAAACGTAACTTCCATTACTTTTTAAAAAATTGCTCATTCTCACCTCAATTTTAATAGTCTACATATAATTATTGTTTTTTAAATTATTTTGAATTAAAACTGCTGCCAAAATTATAGTATATTCAATTCCGAAAATAAATGTTTTTTTATGGATTGGAATTAATAATAATTTTATTTAGTGTTCGAATTAATGATAAGTTTATCATTTTTTTTGTCAAAACTATTAATTTTAACGTTTTCATAATTATTCTGTAAAATAGAAAAAATAGCCCGCCCGAAAGTTGATTTTTGGTTTATTATTAAAAGGATTAAAATTAAACTATTATCGAGGAGACATACCGTAAATGAAAAAAGAGAATTTAATTTTCCTGTTTATTCTCGGGCTGGTAGTTGCAAGCATCCTTGTCATTATCAATAAACCCACAAAATTCGGGCTTGATCTTATAGGCGGCTCAAGACTTGTTCTTGAAGCAAGACCGACGGCAGATGTGCCGGTAATCACTCCTGATGTAATGGACAGCCTTTTGTATTCAATCGAAAATAGGGTAAACGCTCTTGGCGTATCCGAAACTGTAGTACAAAAAGTAGGTACGGACAGGCTTTTGATAGAAATTCCAAATATAAGCGACCCTCAAAAAGCTAAAGATTATCTCGGAAAAACTGCTAATCTGGAATTTAAAAAACAGGTAAAAGGTTTTAACGGTCAGGAATCATGGGTAAGCACTGGTGTTTCAGGAAAAGACCTTAAAAATGCTTATCTCGGTACAGATCAAACCGGT
Organism: bacterium; assembly: GCA_037147175.1. Lineage (NCBI taxonomy): Bacteria > bacterium. Next base: position 4,651 of record JBAWVS010000082.1, on the reverse strand, counting down.
CAAGAGTGGCATGTAAATTTTGTTTTAAACGATAAAGGCTCGAGAAAATTCGGAAAACTTACCAGCGAAATTGTTGGGAAGCCTCTCGGAATATTTTTTGACAACGAACTTGTTTCAAGTCCGGTTGTAAATACTGCTATAACAGGCGGCGAAGGTTATATCAGCGGCAATTTCAAAAAAGAAGAAGCACAGAATATGGTAAATCTTCTTAATGCCGGTGCTTTGCCTGTTCCTGCTGTAATAATAGAAGAAAATTCAGTAGGTCCGACACTTGGACTTGATTCTCTCCACAAAAGCGAGATTGCAGGACTTATCGGTATCAGCGTTGTAATGCTTTTTATGATTCTTTATTACAGAGTTCCCGGCTTTATTGCCAATATAGCTCTTACTATTTACGCTTTGCTTGTTTTCGCAATTTTTAAGATTATACCTGTAACATTGACCCTTGCAGGCATTGCAGGCTTTATTCTCAGTATAGGAATGGCGGTGGATGCGAATATTCTTATTTTTGAAAGAACAAAAGAAGAACTAAGAATAGGCAGAACACTTTTTGCGGCAATAAATGCAGGATTCGAAAGAGCTTTCACAAGTATTTTTGACTCAAATATGACAACAATAATCACATGTTCCATTCTTTATATGTTTGGAACAAGCATAGTTAAAGGATTCGCTCTTACACTAGCAATAGGTGTTGCGGTGAGCATGTTTACAGCAATTACTGTAACAAAAAACTTTATGCACCTTATCTTTGGAGCCGGTGAACTTACTCATCCGGGGTGGTTTGGACTCAAAAAAGAAGACATCGGCAAAGCCGTTTCTTTTGAAGAAACTACAGCAAGAAAAGCCAAACTCGGTGTTATAGACTAATAAATTATGAGGAAAAATAAAAATGACCAACCCTAATTTAGAAAAAAAAAATAAAGTTGATATTATAAAATATAAATGGCTCTGGCTGTCCTTTTCACTTGCTTTAATTATTCCGTCTATCGCAATAATGATTTATTCAATGATAATTTATCCGAGCCATACTCCTTTAAGAGTCGGTCTTGATTTTACAGGCGGGACAATGCTTCAGTACGGGTTTAATGCGGAAATAAAAGAGTCTGATATTGATTTATTAAGAGCAAACCTTGAAAAAACAGGCATCACAAACCCCATTATCCAAACAGAAAAAGAATCCAAACAAATAAAACAGGCGGAAACAAAGAAATCACAAGCCAATACAGGAATAAAAAGCATAGTTTCAATAAGAACAAAATTCCTGAGCAGTCAGGGCGCAGGCAATGAAACAGTAAAAGTAAATAATACTGTTAAACAAACTCTGGGCGTGTATGTTCCTCTTCAAACAAGTGCTATAGGTCCGACTTTAGGGAAAGAACTGTTCAAAAATGCAATGATAGCTCTTCTTCTCTGTTTCTTCGGAATTGTAGGATATTTAACCGTCAGGTTTAATATCGACTTTGCTATCTGCGCGCTTGTTGCTCTTTTCCACGATGCGATATTTGTATGCGGAGCTTTTTCTTTATTAGGACTCCTGTTCGGGACAGAAATTGACAGTTTGTTTATAACCGCAATCCTTACAGTAATAGGCTTTAGCGTTCATGATACAATCGTTGTTTTTGACAGAATAAGAGAAAACTCTAAATATCTTTCAAAGAAAAAATCTTTTAACGAAATCGCAAACATAAGCGTAAACCAAACCCTCGCAAGAAGCATAAACACTTCTTTAACAGCGCTTATAACACTTCTTTCCTTATATTTCTTTGGAGGTTCTACAACAAAGAACTTTATTCTTGCTATGATTCTCGGTATTGTTACAGGAACATATTCAAGTATCTTTAATGCAAGTGTTCTTCTTTCAATGTGGAGAGAAAATGAATCAAAACTTACTGCAAAAACCGCATAAATATTTTCAAAAACACATAAACAACAAAAAGACCGACTTAACAGTCGGTCTTTTTAAATAACAGATTGCCGCGTCAGAGCTTCACCCTTCCTCTCAATGACAGAAGAACTAAACTCTTCCGTTTGTTCCGAATACCTGGATTTTGTGTCTGACAATCTCTTTAACAGCTGCTCTTGCAGGGGTTAAATACTGTCTTGGATCAAAATGTCCGGGATTTTCTGCAAAATGTTTTCTGATAGCGCCTGTAAATGCAAGCCTTAAGTCGGTATCAACGTTTATTTTTGCAACACCGAGTTTTGTAGCTTCGGTAAACATATATTCAGGAACTCCCTGAGTACCGGGAATTACTGCGCCGTTATCATTACAAATTTTTACAAGTTCCGCAGGAACGCTTGAAGCGCCATGAAGAACTAACGGAAAGTCTTTTCCAACAGCTTCTTTGATTTCTGCCAATCTTTCAAAATCAAGTTTTGGTTCGCCTTTGAATTTAAAAGCACCGTGGCTTGTTCCTATTGCAACTGCCAAAGAATCACATCCTGATTTTTCAACAAATTCAGCTGCTTCATCAGGATTTGTATAAATAGCATCTTTTTCGGAAACTGAAATATTATCTTCAACACCTGCAAGTTTTCCAAGTTCAGCTTCAACAGAAACTCCTCTTGCGTGTGCATAATCTACAACTTTTTTGGTTAAAGCAATGTTTTCTTCAAAAGAATGTTTTGAACCGTCAATCATTACTGACGAAAAACCGCCATCTATACAAGCTTTACAGATTTCAAAATCTTCGCCATGATCTAAGTGTAAAGAAATAGGAATATCTGAGCTGTTTAAAGCAGCTTCAACAAGTTTAATCAAATATGCCTGACTTGCATATTTTCTTGCTCCTGCAGAAACCTGAAGAATTAAAGGCGCTCTTAATTCATTACCGGCTTCAACAATAGCTTGAAGAAGTTCCATATTATTTACATTGTATGCACCTATTGCATATTTTCCAACTAACGCAGCATCAAGAAGCTGTCTTGTCGGTACAAGCTGTCTTTCTGTACAAAGTGCCATCTTTTTTCTCCTTTTATTCTGACTGTCTTTTCATTCTTTAATTCTTATTTTTAGGATAAAAATTTTCCTTTTTCAAGTTGAGTATATTTTACTAACAAAAAAATTTTTGTACCACTATCAATTTTTTATCCTATCATTTATTATAGTATTTACTTTATGGGATTTATGAGTTTTAAAAAAATGCAACATAATCGCTGGTATGAAAAAAACGAAACCTTAAAACAAATTATGGAAACAATAGAAAGCTTTGATCCTGAAACTCGCAATGATATTGCCAATGATATTATTCAATTAATTGTTAACAAACAATATGACGTTGATAATTTTATTCATATTGTTAACAACCAGAGTCCTTTCATTAGAAAAAGATGGTATGATAAAGACGAAACAACTCACTCGGCTGTTGAAATGCTTAAAAACGTTAATGAAGATGAAAAAAAAGAGCTTTTTAATGAAATTTTAACCACTATACTTGACTTTGACTAGGAATATTTATAATTAATGAAAATTTTTCTCGGTAACGATATATGTGAAATTAACAGAATTCAAGCTGCTTTTGACAAATTTGGGGGAAAATTTCTTGAAAAAACTTTTACAGAAAATGAAATAAAATACTGCCTTTCAAGCCCTAAAAATACCGCTTCAAGACTTTCTGTAAGATTTGCCACAAAAGAAGCTGTTTCAAAAGCACTTGGTGTAGGAATTAAAAGACTCGGCTGGAGCAAAGGCATAAACTGGAAAGATGTAGAATCCGTAAGAGATGCCAACGGGGCTTTAACTATAAAGCTTTTTGGACGAGCAAAGGAGCTTGAACAGCAATTTAAAATTACAAAATGGGAAGTAAGTGTTTCTCATAGTCATACTGATGCAATTTCTACCGTTATCGGATATAAAGAATAATATTTTATTCAATCAAACTTCCGGCAATTTTAAGGTCTTCTTCGGTAGTTATTTTAATGTTTTTATAACTTCCCATAACAATATTCACAGGGATTTTCAACTCTTCTAACAGTGCGCTGTCATCGGTAAAATCCTGCCCTTTGAAAACTTCATGCGCTTCTAAAATTTCTTTAAATTTAAAAACCTGCGGAGTTTGGATACTCCACAGTTCATCACGTTTTAAAGTCCCTATAATTTCTTGGGTTTTAGTATTTACTTTTTTAATTGTGTCTTTTACAGGCACTGCTACAACAGCAGCACCTTTTTCAGCGGCTATCTCTATTGAATTTTTTATAATTTCCTCCGAAATCAAAGGTCTTGCCCCATCATGTATTAAAACAAAATCAGGATTTGATTTTTCGAGATTAAGTAACCCTAAAAAAACAGATTCCTGCCGTGTTTTTCCGCCGGGAATAATTTTTTTAACTTTTAAAATATTATATTCATTTACCAATTTTTCTATTTCGCCAACCAAACCTGCCGAAGTACAGATTATAATACTGTTTATTTTTTTTACGGCAGAAATTTTTTTAAGGGTATGAACAATAACAGGAATGCCGCCTAAATCTTCAAAAAGCTTGTTTTTATTATTACTGTAGCGTGTTCCTGAGCCTGCCGCAGCAATTATTGCCGTAATGTTCATTTAAAGTTGCTCCCTCTTTGCTGCTCGCAATCCGCTGCCTGGTTGCTCGCCTTAAACGGCTTTTCGGTCGGGCAAAGCCCGTCCTTCTGCCTCTGCTCGCAATCCGC
>JBAWVS010000081.1 GCA_037147175.1 bacterium | reverse complement strand
GAGTAAGAGTAAGAGTAAGAGTAAGAGTAAGAGTAAGAGTAAGAGTAAGAGTAAGAGTAAGCTTCATATTTCTTAACAAATATTTTTCAGCTGTTTTAGACTTTTATTCTTCCAATAGTTTTAGGTTCACCTTTAGGTTTTCTGAAACATTGGTTTTTCAGGATCCATTTGGTTTATATTAACTTTCATAATAAAAATCCTTGTATGATGAATACTACTGATGTTGCCGGCTCTCTGTTAACGGCAGGGTGAAATAAAAGGTTGTTCCTTTTCCCTCTTCAGTTTCAAACCATATTTTGCCGTCATGGGCTTCCACAATCTGCTTTGAAAGATACAATCCTAATCCCGTGCCGACTTTTCTCTTTTCGGTAGGAAATCTCTGAAACATTAGAGGAATATGCTCTTTCGGTATTCCTTCTCCGTTATCTTTAACCGAAATTTTAATATTATTATCTTCTCTCAAGGCACTTACTTGTATTTCAGTACCTTCTCTTGTATGCCTTATTGCGTTTCCGACAAGATTGAAGATAATCCTGCCTATCTCTTCTTTATCCGCATGAATTACCGGCAATTCATCGGGAATATCAATATTAATTTGTGAGTCTTTCTCTGCGGCAAGATATTTTAATGTTTTTACAGACTCTTGAATAAGCTCTTTTATGTTTATTTCGGTTTTATTTAACGGGGGTTTTCCTGATTCATAATGATAAACAGACAATAAATTATTTACGATTTTTAAAAGGTCTTCGTTGGTTTTATGAATATCTTCCAGATATTCCGTATAGTGTTCACTTGAGCAGGTGATTTTTCCTAAAATCATAGCCTCGAGAGCTTTTTGTTCTGCAATTATCGGGCTTCTCAAGTCATGCGTTAATGTTGCCGTAAATGTTCTTTTAATTTCTTCCGTTTTCAATTTTTCAAGAATTTTAAGAGATATTGCAGAAACGGCATCAACTATAAGTTTAAGCATTATTTTTTCATTTTCACTCCATGACTTATTTATTGAACTTGCAAGCATTGTAATTTCTATAATTTTATTGGATTCCGGTGTTATTATTTTAACTGTCGGATAAAAAATACATGAATTAATTTTCTGTGACCGGAAATATGCTTTCAGGTCTTCGTTTTTAATTTCGGACTCGACATCGTTTACGGTAACAAATTGTCCCGGGTCGGTAAGTATTTCCTGAATATGTGTTTTTGAGAAATGCCAAGTAGAAATTAAACTTTCTGTATTTTCATCGGAAGTTTTTTCGCTGTCTATATATACGGAATTTTCAACATAATGAAAATGAACCGCTCTTTCGACCTCAAAAATTGTTAAAAGTTTCTTTAATATATAATCATCTACTTCTTTGTAGGTATCAAACATACTTACATCGGAAATTATTTCTTTTAAAGTTCTTTCGTTCTTAAGAATTTTTTCCCTGTCCTCAACAAGGGTAAATAAATTTATTCCGACAGCAATTTGCTGACATACGGGATTTAGAAGATCGATATTTTTTTTCTCCCATACTTTGGGTCCCGTTGTATTTTCAATTATAATGCTTGCCAATAATTGATCTTTATAAAAAACCGGAGCATCAATAATAGATTTTGTAGAAACAGAGTTGCAAAAATCTTTCATGTAATCCGGCAGAAGACTGTTTTCAATCTCCTCAACTATAAAATATTCATTTTTTTTGCTGAAAATCTTTAAAATGTATTCGGAAACTTCTTCGGTGTTAGGATTATTGTTAAGAAGAGAAGGAATTTGATCATTTTTTCTGTATTCCGAAACAACTTTCGAAAAAACATTTTTTACCGGATTATATGTCCTTATTTTTACTCTTTCTGCATCAAAGAGTATTCCTATTTCTGCACAAATAAGAGTCATGGCATTTTCCAGATTTTCACTCAGTAAAATATTATTTATTACTTCCCTTAAAAATTGTTCTCTTTCGCTTGTTTCCTGTATTTTTTCTGTCAAAGCAACTTGATTTATTACTACGGAAGACTGATTTGCTATTGTTTCAAGGAGATTTTTTTCTTCTTCGGTATATTCTCTTAAGCTTTTTACTGAATCTAATACTAATACACCTACAGGCTCGCCTGCATAAAACATTGGAGCCGACATAAACGATTTAACTTCATATTCCTGCATTAAAGCCTTTGTTTCCTCGGGAATCATTATTTTGCTTACATCATTAACAAGAGATGAAGTTATCGGCAAAACATCAAAAGAATTGGGACTTTTTATCGATGATGATCTTCCTCAAGAAATTAAAGACGAAATGAAAAAATACGGCAAATTTAAAAATTATGAAATCATTACAAAAGCAAAAGACAACACAATTATTACAGGTCTTTTCTCAGGGGTTATGATCGATAATCAAACCGAAAAACTTTTTATGACGGTTATGACTGACATTACAGCACTCAAGCAAGCAGAAACGGACTTAGCCAAAGCCGCCACGCGGCTTGATTTAGCTACGATTGCCGGAGGTATCGGCGTCTGGGATTACGATATTGTCAATAATATTCTAATATGGGATGAACGGATGTTTAATCTGTACGGCATTACCGAAAAGGATTTCAGCGGTGCTTATGAAGCTTGGAGAAAAGGTCTTCATCCTGACGATCTGGAACGGGGTGATGCAGAAATACAAATGGCAATAAACGGTGAAAAAGAGTTTGATACTGAGTTTCGTGTATGCCGGCCTGACGGTACTGTTAGAAATATCAGAGGAATGGCTGTCGTGTCTAAAGATGACTCCGGGCAGGCTTTACGTCTGACAGGAACTAATTGGGATATTACCGGGCAGAAAAATGCAGAGATCGAACTGATCAGAGCAAAAGAACAAGCTGAAGCAGCAAACAAAGCTAAAAGCGAATTTCTTGCCAATATGAGCCACGAAATCAGAACGCCTATGAACGGAGTAATAGGATTTACAAATTTATTGTTAGACACCGATCTTGATGAAGAACAAAAAGATTTTGCACAAGAAGCTCAAAAATCATCTGAATTGTTATTGAATATTATAAATGACGTACTTGATTTTTCCAAAATTGAAGCAGGAAAAATGCTGATGGAAAACATCGAATTTGACATAAGATCTGTTGTTGAAGATGTAACTGTTTTGGCAATATCAGCTGCTTGTAAAAAAGGTATCGAAGTTAACTCAATGATTTATTCAGATATTCCGCAAAAAATTTCCGGCGATCCCGGCAAATTGAAACAAATACTTAACAATCTTGTTAACAATGCCGTTAAGTTCACTAACCAAGGAGAAATATTAATAACTGTCAAAAAAGACAGCGAGAAAGATAATTCAGTAACATTAAGGTTTGAAGTTTCCGATACAGGCATCGGTATCTCTAAAGAAAGACAAGAAGCCGTATTTGAGTCATTCACTCAGGTTGATGCATCTGCTACCAGAAAGTATGGAGGAACAGGTCTCGGATTAACTATTTCAAAAAAAATAGTAGAAATGATGAACGGTAAGATTTATGTAACCGGAGAAGAAGGTAAAGGCTCTGTATTTATATTTACTGCTGATTTTGAAAAATGTAAAGAATGCGAAACACTGAAATCATCTTCCCTGTCATTGACAGGAATGAACATTCTTGTGGTTGATGATAATTTAACAAACTTAAAAATTGAGGGCTATTATTTAAATGAAGCGGGTTGCAATGTTTACGAAGCTGACTCTCCGGAAAAAGCATTATTAATATTAAAATCATTACCGGCAATAGATGTTATTATTCTTGATTTTAATATGCCCGATCAGAATGGCCTGATGCTTTCTTCTGAAATAAAATCTATCTCAGGCTTTGCCGATACTCCTATTATTTTAATTACATCATTAGCTCAAAGAGGAGAAAGTCAAAAAGCTAAAGAAAAAGGATTTGCCGGATATTTAACCAAGCCGATAAGAAAAAGCGATATGCTTGAATGCATTGCGCTTGCGGCAGAAGTAACCTCAAATCAGGATACACGGAATAATGACTTACTTATAACCAAGCACACTATTAAAGAAAATAAATTTAACAGTAAATTTAAAATACTGCTTGTCGAAGATAATGTAATTAACCAAAAACTATCGGTGAAAATTCTCAGTAAAGTCGGTTTTACCTGTGACATTGCATCAAACGGTCAAGAAGCAGTAGTAGCATATCAAAGTAAATTTTACGATCTGATTTTGATGGATTGTCAAATGCCTGTTTTGGATGGTTACGAGGCAACGAAAGAAATAAGGAGTATTGAAGCTTTAAAAGAAATTTCGGAAAACGGCAAAAAGCATATTCCGATTATTGCTTTAACAGCGAATGCCCTTGAGGGTGATGTTGATAGATGCTTGTCATTCGGAATGGATGACTATATAGCTAAACCTATTAATGCTAAAACTTTTATTGAAACTATAAAAAAACATTTACCCGTTGAACAAATTGATAAAAAACAAATTTTAATAAGTTCTGTTATCTCTGAAATTATTGAAAATACCGGATTTTCAAAAGACGAAGCTCAAGAGTTTTTTGATGAATATATAAGAGCACTTCCTCTTATGATAGAAAATATTAATAAAGCTATTTCAGTTGATAATTTTGAATTATTAGCTTCGGAGGCTCATTTGATGAAAGGCTCAAGTGCTAATTTAAGAATAAACGAATTAAGTGAACTTGCTTTAAAGCTGGAAGATTCAGCGAAGTCCGGCGATATATTATTATGTGAGATGTTATCAAAAGAAATTCAAGCATATTTTAACCTGTTACAAGAAAAGTGAATAAAAAATGCATTTTGACCAAGACTGAATGATACACTAACCAGAACCGGATGATACTTTACAATAGTTTTTAATGGAAAGAAAAGTATTTCTGCTCAAGTTTATCATAATTGTTATAGAGATATGGAATGATTATGCGTTCTGATATTCATATATTCCGATGAAAAACTAAGCTGTATTGGTTCATTACTTTGATTAATTTATCCAACTTTTTAAAATTTTTCGAGATTTTATCTCAGACTCACCGATACTTCATCTCAGATTAACTGTCTTTTTACAGCCGGTGTAGCGGGCTTTGCGGAATTGAGTTTTGAAAGAGAGTTAATTTGATAGAATATTTCGGGATTTTTTAGGAGAAAAAATAGAGAATTCTCTGTTCGAAATTTTAGTGACGCCGTGGGTAATATGTACTGAGTAATTCGGACAAGGAAAAGCAAAAAACATGTCCTTTCGGTAAAATAGAAAAATACAAAACGAAAGGAAGAAAAACATGAAAAAGAATCCTAAATTTTATCCGCCGGAATTTAAAGCGAAAGTGGTAAAAGAATTTATCAAAGCAGACAAAACACAAGCAGAGATATGCTCTCAATACGGAATAACCGTAAAAACCCTAACAAGGTGGCATTCTGAATATTTAGAAGGAATAGATGCAATATTTACAAAAGAAAAAGTGGAAAAAGCTCATAAAGAAGAGATTTCGGAAAAGCAAAAGGCTTTAGACGAAGCATACAGAGAGATTAGCAGTTTAACAACACAGTTAAACTGGCTCAAAAAAATGTAGCGAATTTGGGGTTAAACACTAAGCAAGCTATGATTGATAAAGAAAGTGATAAAATGAGTTTAAAGCAGCAATGCAAGCTGGTTAGCGTATCCAGAAGTTCTTTGTATTATACCAAAACACCATTTATGGAAAGAATAGAACCTGATATTATTTCAAAAATAGTTGAAATATATGAGCAACTGCCATTTTATGGAGGAGTAAGAACATATCATGAGCTTCAAAAGAGAGGCTATTATCTTGGTAGAGACAGGGTAGCAAAGGTTAAGAAAGAACTAAACCTTAGAACTTTTTATCCTGAACCAAAAACAACTATCCGAAACAAAGCGCATCCTGTTTATTCATCTTTACTCAAAGGTCTTGAAATCACGAAACCAAATCAAGTTTGGGCGACGGATATTACATATATTCCGTTAATGCACGGATTTGCATATCTTGTATCAATCATAGACCTTTATTCAAGAAAAATTTTATCTTGGAATTTGTCTAATAGCCTTGATAAGAGTTTCTGTATTGAAACTTTAAATGAAGCCATAGAAAGATATGGAGCTCCTAAGATATTTAATTCTGATCAGGGGTGTCAATTTACCAGCCATGAATTTACGGGAGTTCTTTCATCACATAATATTCAAATATCTATGGATGGAAAAGGCAGAGCTATTGATAATATTTACATTGAAAGATATTGGAGAACCTTAAATTATGAGGATATTTATCTTAATAAATACGAAACAATATCTGATGCAAGGATTGGAATCAATAAATTTACTAATTTCTACAACGTAGAAAGAATTCACAGTTCTTTAGAGTATAAAACACCTGATGAATTTTATTACAACATTGTTACAGAGGTTAAAAATACAAGTGATGATTTAGTTTTAGTCTAATAGGACATGATTTCTGAAAAAGGCTGTCTTGATTTTTCAGTACATATTAGTGGCAGGTTATCCTGATATTTCAGAATATTTTAAAACTGCCTCATAATTTCAAGCTGAAATTTACGAGGCAGTTTTAAAATCAATTTATAAAGTATTAACTTACATTAATATTTTATTTTGGCAAAAGCACTTTGTCTATAACGTGAATTACGCCGTTCTTAGTGTAAATATCAGCCATAACTACTTTGGCATCATTAATAAGAACATCGTCGTTGCGTCTCATAATCTCAATTTTAGAGCCTTCGACAGTTTCAATATCGTCAAGCTTAATTACATCCTGAGACTTCATAGACCCTGATACAACGTGATATTTAAGTATTTGAACAAGTTTGTTCTTGTTTTCAGGTTTCAAGAGCATTTCAAGAGTTCCTGCGGGTAAATTTTTAAACGCCTCGTCAGTAGGCGCAAAAACAGTAAAGGAACCGCTTGCTAAATTAAGACCAATGCACGTCTAATTTGTGATAAAATATAGTCATATCAATATTAAA
>JBAWVS010000080.1 GCA_037147175.1 bacterium | reverse complement strand
TATTCCCAAAATAAAACTAATTTAATCAAAATGTTGATTTTTTTATCTTTATTCCCCTTTTCTCCCAAACAAAACTTTTCAACAACAGCCACAAATACTTCTTCTGATATAATACAGGGGCTTCACAATTATGAATTTACATCAGGAGCTTCAGAAACTGTTTGTTTTTTCTCTGCGTTCTTATGGTAAATTTAGTTTATCAAGTATTTTTTTGAAAAAGGTTGTGCTTTTCTTTAAATGTGAATTATAAACTGAGCCCGAGAAGATTTATTATGTAAGATTGGATGTTTTGACATTTTAGTCTTTGAAATTTAGTTCATCGAATGTCAAGAGGCTTAAAAGTTGTTTTATGCTGACAAGGTTTCTGAAAATCAGAAGAATCTATTCGTGATAACTCTACATTATTTGGGTTTTTAAGAAAATTTTTACTGCAGGCTTTCAAAATAAGTTTTAATTGCCTTAGCATCGTCTCTAACTACCAATGAGATATGAAAATCTCTTACTTCATTATTAGAATTAATTATATCCAATCCTCTATCGCATGAAAAATTAATTGTATCCGTAAAAATATATCTATTGTGAACCAGGCTGGAATACTGTTTATCTAATTCTTTACGCTCTGTTAAAATTTTAAGTTTAATATTTAACCCATGATCAGTTTGAAGAATACTAAAGAATTCATCGATTTTTTTCTTGATTAATGACTGATTACTAGATTGGTTAGAGTTGATTGCTGAAAAAATTTCTATTTCTAAGTTTGGATTAATTATTTGAATTAATTTGGCCCAATGAATAAAATTTTTTTTGTAGCTTGATGTTAATTCAAAAGCAGATCCATTTCTCCCTTCGCCTACAATTTGTCTGTCATAAACACACAGCCTTCTTGAATATTTAAAAATAGGAATCATAAACTTGGATTCAAATTCTTTTAATGAAATTTGATTTGGTGCTGTTGAATAAGAGCTTCTTTCTAGTGCTTCATCTAATTCGGTCTGAGATATATTACAAATGTCAAAAACTCTATTTTTATCAATATTTGAAAACTCTCTAAAACAAGGTATTTTAAATTTACCAGAACATTCAGTATTCTTATTAAAAATAATATCTGCAAATTCTTCCTGAAGAGCAAGTAATAAAACGCTGTTACATTCCTCAAATAGCTCAGAAGCTGCATTCTTATTTTTTATATCAATTTCTATGATCCTGTTAGTTTTATATAATAAAATTAATAACTCTTTTATATTTTTTTTAAATTCTTGAGACTTAATAGTCTCAATGTAATCGTGTATATAAGTCTTAATTATATTATCTTTATCAAATAATATAATTGCACGATTTTTACATTTTTTCAGAAAATCAAGTAAAATAAATATATTTTTTATTTGGTCTGCATCATTTAATTGTTCAACATTAAAAATACGTGGGGATAAAACTACAGGGATCAACATATTAGCCAAATATCTCCTCAAAAGATTCTTCAAAGAAACCGTTTGGCCAATTGTCAATAAAATCACCATTATCGTCTAGTTTTAAAATATGACATACAGAGCCATTTTTCGTCTTATCAACGTAAATTACTGATACATCATCTTTACTAAGTTCTTTTTTCTTTATTAATTTTTTTAATCTTAAAATAATATTCTCGCTATGTGTTTCAATTATAAATTTGTTTTGCGTTCTTTTAATATTTTTTGCAAAAAATTCACCTAATTCACCCTGTAGTTTTGGATGTAAATGTATTTCTGGTTGTTCAATTAATAAAATTTTATTTTGAGATAGCAGACTTTGAACGATTATTGGTAATAATTGACTTATTCCAAATCCAACGTCCAGTACACTAACTTTAATACCTGTTGAAAGCTCAATTAATCTAACGGAGAAAGTGTCTATAATGCTTTCATTGTTTTCACTTAAGCTGACAATTTCTAATTTATAATCTAAACCCATTTTTTCAAAAAGAGGATTTATCTCATTTATCAATTTAGTGTTTTTAAATAAAATATTAGGAACCATTTTTCCTGAAGATCCCACATATTCATAAAGGTTTCCATCAAAGGTATATGATCTATCAGGTTTTTCTCTAAGAGGGCCTATATATGCTATTTTTTCTAAAAATGTTTCAATTTCATTAGATAAAAATTGAATAAGTTCTACTAAATCGATTAAATTATATCTATATAAAAACATTTTATTGGCATATATCGGCTGAGATTTATTAACTATCGGTAAAAAATTTTTCAGATTAAAAATATTATATTTATATAATTCTTGACATCTGGACCGAATTATTTCAAAATCATTATCTTCTATTATTTTCTTAATATTTATATGATATTCAATTTCTTGGTCTAATTCTTTTATTTTATTTTTCATTTCATCAAGAGGCTTCAATTCATTTTCTAATTTTGATATTCTATCTTCCAATTCTGATATAAATTGGTATTCTAAATCAGAAATAAAACCATCTAATTCTGAAATTTTTTCATCTAATTCTGATACTTTATTATAAATTTCAGAAGTACTATCATTAAAAGTTTGGATTTGACCTCCCAAACCTGAAATATCATCACCTACAGATGAAATATCACTTCCTAAATCTTCGATATTTAAATTATATTTATCAATTTTTTCTTCAATTGAATAAATTTCAGAACTTATTGACTCAATATCATGACCTATAGATTCAATATCACCACCAATATCATCTATTTCGTCTTCTAAGTTAGATATCTCTGTTTTTAATTCAGGAACTTCATCTTTAAGTTTTAAAAATTCATTATTTAAATCTGCTAGATTATGAGCTGGTACACCTTCTTCAATTTTCCTTTTAAAATTTTCTTGCAAACTTTGCATTTTGGATTTTTTTATAGATAAGTCTATTACCTTATTTTCCATTTCATTATTTTTGTCAGATAATTCGTCTTTATAATTTTCCAGTTCATCCTTTTTATCTTCTAATTCAGTTTTATAATCATCTAAATCATCTTTAAACTTTAATAAATTTTCTAATTCATTAATAAATGAAATTTTCTCATTTTCGGTTTTTTCTAAGGATAATTCAATCTCTTTCTTTCTAGAGATACAATCATTTAAAAAATTTGATTTGTCAGTTTTTTCAGATATTCTCAGTAATTCATTCCTGTAAATATCATATATCTCTTTCCAGAATAATGCTTCCCAATTAAATGCTGATATATAAAATTGTGAAGATTTTAAAAAGAATAGATTAAGCTGTCCTTTACTTTTCAATTTTCTATCAAATGGCGTTAAAATACAGATATTCTCATCGCCGGCATTTATTTTAATCTGTTTGACATAAATATCAGGATCAGCTCTAAATTCAAATTCCATACTAAATTTAGTAGTCGTGATAACCTTAGCAATAGATCCTTTATGGAAATTCTTACTTTTTGGCAAATTATTAACAGTTATATTAATAAAAATACTTTTATCTTTTTCATGACTATTAACAAATTCTGTAAAATTGCCAAGTTCAACAATTCCTGATGGTTGGAGAGGAATATCAGTGCTGTTTGCTAATTCAAGCGTCTGTTTTAACATTAATAGCATTTGTAATATTGAAGATTTACCAGATGAATTGGCTCCATAAATCAGCGTAATTGGCTTAATAGGTATTTCCTGCCTATCAGCAAAACTTTTAAAATTTTCTATATTTAATTTTTCTATCATACAAATACCTTGAAAACATTACATGAATTCTAATTCAAAAACTCTTTGCATTTATAAATTAACATAAAATGTTCTTCTCATAAAATTTTTTATTATTTTATAACTGTATTTCAGATTCTGCTTCTGTTTCAAGCTCAATTTCACTTTGAACTTCAGTTTTTATGGATTCATATATGGGTAAATCACTATTTATAGCTTCAAAACTTACAATAAGGGAGTAATAGGATTTAGAAAAAGGATCTTTATCCCAGCCCTGATGACTTTTAACAGCAATAGCAAATTTTTCAGGGAGTTCATTAGATTGAATTATTCGCCAATCTTTTTGTAAAGTACTTTCATTTCTTGATATTCCACGAATAATTCCATCATTTGGCTTGGTCGCAAATTGCCATGGTTCATTATCATATTTTTCGTGACCACTGCCATCCGCAAAAATACGGTTTTGAAAATTTTCTATTGGTTCACTCGGCTTACAAGAATCCCATTCAAGCCAAGAAGACAAATACCCTTTTTTATGCATTCTTGTTCTTCTTGGCTTTGCAGTATACGCTAAAGTAACAGTTACTTTTACATCTATTTCTTCTATTCGTGTTCTCAAAGAGTCGGGAATAGGAATATAATACATATGTGCTTCTTTTACATTTATTTCAACCTTTTGGTCTGTGATAAATGTAATTTTATATTCATTATTTTGAAGAGCATTTTTTAAATTTGGCACACCATAACCAATTGATCTTAAAACTTTTAATTTTTCATTTGCTAATAAATCCTTTGTCCATTCAGTCCATTCAGCGGAGTGACCGATTAAAGCTCTATACAATAATGCAGGTTGATCAGGAAACAATTTTTGAATTTCGGATGCAACATATGAAACTTTTGGCGTACTATATGATGTCCCAATATCATCTTTAGCAAAGGCAGGTCCGGGAGGAGACGTCCGAAGTAATTCTACGGATGTGTCTTCTTTAATAGTAAGGTTATTATCATTAGATTTGACATATCCACCGCCATATTCTACAACATCAGGCTTTATACTGCCCCATAAGCCAAAACCGGTTCTTGAAAAGGATGAGGGTTGATGCATTTTTTCTAATGAACATTCACCGGTTATTTCATCTAAAAATTCACCATTAGCTAATGAACCAATCGTTAATGCAAACATACTTTGTGCTGGGTTTGAAATTCTAGAACTTTTTTCTTCATACAAATAATCAGGATAGTTTTTATTTGAATTTAAATAATTTTTTATTCCGGAATAAGGCATTACAGTTGATGTTTCTTTGTGAATATTACCGGCAGACTGTATAAACAAAATATCGTATTTATAACTTAATAAGTCAATTTCAGAAGCCCAAGAAGACATATGCTTAGTTCTGCATGGTGCTAACGAATTTACTGACTGATTGTAAATTTTAACTTTATCTTTAAAAGTATTTACAACTTCTTTAGCTAATTCGGCAGGATGCTTATTTTCGGGTATATAGCAATTTCTATCTAAGATTCTTGCATTACAAATCCAACACGGCAATTTATAGTCACTTGTTATGTTAAAACCATCAGGATAAAGCACTTTCCCTGTAACTCTTGTTCCGTGTCCATTTGGATTATACTCATCAAAAACAGACTCTTCATCAATAAACGACTTTGATTCGTTGTTTAATATTGATGGGGCTAAATATTTATGGCCTTCTTGTACGCCGCTATCCATAATACAAATGGCCGGAGCATTATGATCTGGAGCCAATATATTAAATTCCAACTCTGTTTGAGAGATTTGTTGTTTCGGAATTTCACATATAAAGTTGTCAGGCTCACTAATTTCAAAAATATAAGGAAAGTTCAAAGTTAAATCTTTTAAAACTTTACCATTTGTCTTTATCCTTATATCAAAATATTCAGGAGGTTCACCAAAACAGTAATTATCCATATTTCTTTGAACCAAAATTTCATATTGCCCAACGTAAGGTTCAAGAAAATTATTAAATTTATCTTCTCTAGCGTCTATAAAGTTATCCCATTCAGCATACTTGTTAAGTTTTTCAGTTTGAGATCTTTCACAATAAGCTTCATCTGTTTCACTTTTTCTTTTATCACTGACGCTAAATGGCTCTAGACCTTTGCATTCAATACTTATATCAAAAACAAAAATGGTATTATCATCAAATGGCCATAAATTAAACAAGTATTCTGATAATCTTTTTTGAGGCAAGTCTTCAGTATTTATTTCGTGTATTTCTGCAATTTTACCGGAGCCTCTAATAGACTCACCTTTTGCAGTTGTTTGTTTAAATATTTCTAATAAATTTTGAAATTTTTCTAAGCCTTGTTCATCAGTAGCTACAATAATATATCCGTTTTCTTCTTCAGAAACTACTTCTAATCCATATTTATAAAGTTCATCAATAGGATAAGTTTCTTCATCAACTTTAAGCAAAAGAGGCACTTCCAAAGGCAATGCGGCAAATCCCATTGCCTGTCTTTCATCCGAGAAAGATTTATGTTGGTTTAATAATGTATTTAATTCGCTTTTAAGCTTATTGCTGTGCTGGAACCTGTTCGTTTTATTTTGTTTGGAAATTTCACTACTATTTCCACCGCCTTGAATTTTAGCTCTATTTTTAATTGTCTTATGAAATTTCAAATGTTCAAAATTTACCGGCATCTACTCTCCACAAACAAATCTTTTTAAATATTGGCTGATTCCTTTATTGCTTTATCAAAATTTTCTTCACTTACAATATCACTGCCGGATAAGACAGAAAGCTTAGCCGCATTTTCGGCTATTTTTACAATATTAGCAGCAGAATAGCCTTGTAACTGACTTACAAGATTATCCCAGTCTAAATTTTTAGATAAATTCATTGAGGATAATGTCGTTTTTAAAAGCATTTTAATTTCTTCATTTGATGGTTTGGGTATTTCAAAAACCTCATCAAATCTTCTAAAAATTGCTTTATCAAGTGACTTCTGTAAATTAGTTGTAGCGACCAGAAGTCCAGGGGCATCATAATCATCAAGAAATTGTAAAAGCATATTTACTATTCTAGAAACTTCTCCAATGTCTTTTGAACTATTCCTTGATGTTGCTATAAAATCACATTCATCAAGTAATAATACACAAGGAGTGGCAATGCTAGTGTCAAATATAGTTCTTAAATTCATTATTGATTCACCGAAATAAGAAGATATAAGCGAATCAAATCTTATTTTCAATAACGGTAAACCTATATTCCAAGCAAGTCTTTCTGCTCCCATTGTTTTGCCACAGCCGGGCTCTCCATATAATAAAACTTTTTTTATTGGTTTTAAATTAAATTTAGCAAGTCTTTCTCTAGCAGCAAATTCTTTTTCGATTTTAATAAATCTATTTTCAATATCTTTTGGAAGTACCATATGATGCCTTAATTGGTCATGCGGGATAAACGTCAAAAGAGGCTGATTATTACGTTTACTTGTTGGAAGTTCTACTAGGGGAGATTTAGTTCCATTTGTATTAATTAAAGATATAACCCTATTTGTCGTTGCCTCTTTAATCCTAGTGCATTGTTAATTTAATTTATTAGGATAAAGTTTTTTTAACTTAATTCT
>JBAWVS010000079.1 GCA_037147175.1 bacterium | reverse complement strand
TTAAATAATATTGTAGAAATGGGAAAAATAGTTTTAGAAAAGGAGGTGATTCTAGGTGGGGATTATGTTAATATCTTCCAGAAAAACCCCACCACTGTTGAGGGAGTTAATATTTTCGATGACAAAGTAATAGAAGGTCTTAAAGCCCTTGACTGTAAGGGGATGGAAAAATTAAATGCAGTTAGGGAACGAGGTCTCCCAACCGAAGTATCCTTGAAAAAAATAACAGACCTTGCAGAAGAATTATTTGGCACATATCCAAGAAATTTTAAAAAACCCAAACAAAGTTAGCTCAACTCCTGCAAAATCCCTTTTAATACAGGCTTGACCTCTGGAACGGATTAACTTTGGGGGTTAGGGGCTTGCCCCTGACAGTGTTGTCCCTTTGGGTTAAAGTTTTTCTTTCTTTTGCTTCGTTTTCTTACTTTTTGCGTTCAAAAAGAAAGAAAATGAAGGAGGGTTTTAGTACTCAGTACCCGTTATAAAAACTAGACCTTTCGAATTGCTAAATCGCCAAAATCGTCATTGCGAGCATAGCGAAGCAATCTATAAAAACAAAATGGATTGCCGCGTCGAGTCTAAAGCCTCTCCTCGCAATGACGCGTGAACTTGATTAGCAAGATGAGTTAACCAAGCTCCTGCAAAATCCCTTTTAAAACAAGCTTGACATGGGCATAATTAAGTCCGCCCTGCATATAAGCCACATAAGGCTCTCTCAAAGGACCGTCTGCGGAAAGCTCTATGGTAGAGCCTTCAATAAAAGTTCCTGCCGCCATAATGACTTCATCTCCATAACCTGGGACTTCATCAGGGATTGGGGTTAAATAGGAATCAACAGGGCTGCAAGATTGGACTGTTTTGCAGAATTTAATTAACTTTTCTCTGTCGCCAAACTGTATTGCCTGAATTATATCTGAGCGAACGTCATCAGGAAAAGGATCGATCTTGTAACCAAGATCATGAAACACCTGAGAAACAAGAACAGCACCTTTTAATGCTTCGTGAACAATGCCGGGAGCCATAAAAAAGCCCTGAAGAATAAGCCTTGACTGATTGAGCATTGCCCCGCCTTTTCTGCCGATTCCCGGAGCTGTTAACCTCATTGCTGCAAGGTCAACAAATTCTTTTTTTCCTGCAATGTAGCCGCCTGTTTCAACAATTCCGCCACCCGGGTTTTTAATCAAAGAGCCTGCTATCAAATCAGCCCCGAGGTCTGTCGGTTCAATTGCTTCAGTGAATTCACCATAGCAATTATCAACAAAACAAATACAATCAGGATTTTTCTTTTTAACAACTTCAATAATTTCAGCCATGACTTCCATATCAATGACTTTTCTCATGCTGTAACCGCGCGAACGCTGTATCAAAACCATAGTAGAGGTTTCATCTATTGTTTCTTCAAGTTTTTCAATATCAATATTAATGCCGTTTTTAAGAGGAATTTCTTCATAAATCACCCCGTGCCCTTTAAGTGAAGCCTTTACGTTTCCTCTCAATCCTATAACCTCTTCCATCGTGTCATAAGGTCTTCCTGCAACGGAAATAAGTTTGTCGCCGTGGCTTAAATTCCCAAAAAGAGCGCATGCTATAGCATGGGTTCCTGATACAAAATGATTTCTGACAATCGCCGATTCGCAGTTAAAAACCTGTGCATAGACTCTGTCTATAATTTCTCTTCCAAGATCGTCATGCCCGTAACCGCTGACAGTTGCAAAATGTTCTTCCCCTACCCTGTTATCCTGAAAAGCTTTTAAAACTTTTTCCAGATTAAGTTCCCTGATTAATTCTAATTCCTGAAAAATATCCGTAAGCTTTTTTTCAGCCCTGTTAATTATTATATTTTTATCTAAATCGTGCATTTTTAACCTTTCTTAATTATCTTCTTGTATTTTATAAAAACATAAACCAAATAAAAATAAATTTTACACTCAAAAAGAGCAATTTTTTCTTTTGTTTTGTTTTGTTAATAATATATTGATTTTTTAGGAAGTGAAAGGAAGCAAGATGAAACTGCAAAATTTACAGCCGGCCTGTACTCAGACAAAAGCCGCTAATCAACAAGCCGGTTCTTTAAGTTCTTCAACTTTAAAACCCTTGAATATTGAACATGCTTCTTTTGCACCCGTCAGTTCTGAAAATATTAAAGCATATTCATTAACAGGATTAAAAAACCTGTCTTTTGGAAGGACAATGGCGGAACACAAGTCATGGGGAGTAAATTATGATCCGAAAACACAAAAATCAACCGTAAAAATATATGCTCCTTCTGCTGATGATGTATTTATTCAAGTTGCCAAATACGATAAAAATAATAATTTATTATGGGATGTGCATGAGCCTGCAAAAGCCGATAATAAAAATGTTTTTGAATACAAATTAACAAAACATACTACCTCAGAAGGTTATCAGTATCATTCACTTGATGATGAAGCTGCCAAAAAAATGCTTCCGCCAAATACAATGTACAGGTACAGAATATCAAGAGATAACGGAACTCAATATTTTGAGCCTGATCTTGAATCAAAATCCCAGCCTTTTGATACTCTCGGATGGTCGCAGGTAATTAATCCGATAAATATAGACGCGGCACACAAATCAACGCCGTTAATTGATGTTTCACAAATAAATGCCTGTGAACTTCATGTCGGGATTTTTTCTAAAAAACATGATTTTCAAGGCTTGCATGAAAAAGCAAAAGAATTAAAAGAAAAAGGTTATAATACCGTCCAGCTTATGCCGGTAAATTCTTTTTACAGCGGCGGAAAAAATTATGCCGATAAAAAACAACACCCTCAGGGCTGGGGATACGATCTTCAGTTCACAAGAGCTGTTCAACAATCATACGGCGGAATTGAAGAATACAAAAAAACCGTAAAAATTCTTCACGAGGCAGGTTTAAAAGTAATACAAGATGTTGTGTTTAACCATGCAGCATTTCTCCTTTTCAATGAAAATGGCAAACCGCCAAGTGAAAAAAGCGGGTTTAATGCAGCAGGCGAGCTTTATAAAGTTAGCGGAGTTCCAAACTGGGGCCCAAGACCAAAATTTGAAAACCAGCATATAAGGGAACATGCTATAGATTCTGCGCTGTATTTTCTTAATGACCTTAAAGTTGACGGATTAAGGCTTGATTCCGTACATAATCTCATACCGGAAGGCATGCCAAAAGATGGAAAACAGGCAATAGAAAGAATGGACAGAAAGTTTCTTAAAGAACTTATGCTGGAAATACAACAGCACTCGCCGGGCGCTGTAGTATATGCTGAATACGAAAACAGAAACGGGCTTGAACCGTCCAAAGGAACAAATACAGTATCAGTAAACCCTATAGACCTTACCAATAAAGAAAAATTATTATTAAAACAAGATCAAAGGGATATATCTCAAAATCTGAATTTAGACCCTGATGCACATACAAATGTGGTCAAAAGTGTTGCTGTTAAGGGCGGGACGGATGAGCCTATGGGCTTTGATGCAGTGCTTGGAATAGATGGTCCGCATTTTGCCAACCAAATTATTTTAAACAGCAAATTTAATAATTTTTTAGACATTTTCCATGGTGAAAGAAGTCCAAGAGCAGTAACATATTTAACGGGATGCCATGATTATGCTTCAGGCGACTTTTATCCCGAAGAAGGCAAAAACAGAGCTATAGTCAGATATGCGCAGGCATTTACAAAGCTTGATGAAAATGAAACAAGAAAAGAGCTTGAAAAAGACTATAAGAGGGATAATACCAATGAACAAATAAACCCTCAACAATTAAAGGGCAAAGATAAAGAAATATATGACGGAATTCAAAAATCCAAAGCCGCATGGAGAATGGCAAGGGCAATGCAGTTTCTTACTCCCGGACCAAATCTTACACTTGCAGGCGATGAAAGTGCAAATATAGCAGAATTTAAATATATGTTTACTGATACACCTGATGGAATAAAAGAAAATGTCAGTCCGGAGCAATATAAGCAACTTAATAAAGGAAAAATGGATGGATATACTAATCCTTTAAAAGTAAGCGAAAAAATAAAACTGGAAAAAGGCTATGATGCTTCTAATCCTGATTTATTGGAGAAATTTACAATAGAAGGAAATCCGGAAAATAAAAAACTTGAACAATTATTTAAGGATTTCTCCAAAATAAGAGAAGGAAATCCGGCAATTACAAACAGAAACACCTCTTCTGAGTTCTGGAACATCGGTTTGAATAAAGATGGCGGCGTTGGCTATATTTACAGAAAAAATGAAGAAAAGAATAATGAAATTTTTGCGCTTGTAAATTTGAACAAAGATAAATCATATACCGGTAACGACAAAGGACCATACAAAATACATGAATTTAACGGCAGGCTGCCTGAAGGGAAATGGCAACTTGTTATGAATACAGAGGACAAAAAATATGCCGGCAGCGGATTACAAAATGCTGAAATTATAGACGTAAGAAAAAATAATTGTCCTTCAGTTAATTTGGCTCCGTTTAGTGTTCTGGTTTATAAAAAAATCGGGAACTAGCCGAAATCAGTGTTTTTGAAAAAATCTTTTTTCAGGATCTCTTGTAATAAAAAGCCCTGCTGCTAAAAACATTAAAAATACCAGTGTCATTCCAAAAGCTATAAAAATTGTATTGGCATCTATATTCATTTTTTAGTTCTCCAACTTATTTATAAAATTATCTATTTGAATTGATTTTTTTAGATATAAAAAAAAACACTAAGAAGCTAAGAAATAAACCTGCTATCGCAAATAAACCATTTGTGGATATACCGTTTTGTATAAGTATAGTTGTTGAACCACCTACTAATACAAGAAAAGAAGTCCATAAATGATTTCTTTCATCTCTTGATGTGTCAATTAATTTGTTTAATTTATTTTCACTCATAAAATTGATTTTACTATTGCCGTATAAAAAAAGCTATTTTTTTATTTATAAAATTATATATTTATTTTTTGTGTAGTAGTGTAAAAATAATTTGTTTTTTATAGTCAATAAATTAACCATTTTTGTATAATCATTTAAGGACTTTAAAAAACAAAGCGTATGATAAAATAAAGTTTGCAGTATTTTATAAAAAGGGTGGGGATTCATGCTAAAACTTATCGTCGGACCAATGAAAGCGGAAAAAACAGGAGAATTAATCAGGCTTGTCAAAAGGGCTTCTATCGGAAATAAAAATATCGTTGTTCTAAGCCCGCAGATTGACGAAAGAACGGTTGGCGAAGTTATTGAATCAAGAAACGGCTCAAAAGTAAAAGCATTCAGAATTCAAACATCTGATTTAATAGAAAGCTTCATAAACGAATCTGTAGATATAGTTTTTATTGATGAAATCCACCTGTGGGACGAAGGTTTGGTAAGAGCAGTCTGTAAGCTTACCGATTCAGGAATTGACGTTATTTGCTCAGGCTTGGATATGAACTACATGTCAGCTCCTTTTGAAATTGTATCAAGACTTCTTGCCTTAGCTGACGAAGTTGAAAAACTTACGTCTGTATGCGAAGAATGCGGCTCAGATAAAGGCAGGAGAACTGCAAGATACATTAACGGGAAACCTGCTTCGTTTAACAGCCCTGAAATACTTGTAGACGGAACAAATACAAGTGTTGTGTACAAAACTTTCTGCAATAAATGCTACAGAAAGATTGGCATGTTCGGTCTTGGCGGATACCCCATGAAAAATATAGAAATTCCCGAATCTGAAACAGCCGCAGTAAACTGTTAATTCTTATTTTTTTATAATAAAATCAAATTATGAAAGTTCTTGCAAAAACAGGCAGAGAAGATATAGCGATTGTTTATATAGCTGAATTTGACAACAAAAAAAGAATTGAATTTGTCGAATCAATCCAACCGCCTTTATCTCGTGAAAAAAAATGGGTATTGATAATCTCAAGCCTTTTCGGGTGCTGCATAAATTGTCAATTTTGTGATGCAGGGGGAAACTACGAAGGCAAACTTTCAAAAGCAGAACTTCTTGCACAGATTGATTATATGGTTAAAAATCGATATCCTGAAAAAATTATTCCTGTTGAAAAGTTTAAAATCCAGTTTGCCAGAATGGGAGAGCCTTCCTTAAATCCAAACGTGCTGGAGGTTCTTTACGAATTACCGCAAATCTATGATGCCCCCGGTCTTATGCCGTCAATTTCAACTGTTGCGCCTGCCGGAGCAGATAAATTTTTTGAAGAACTGTTGGAAATAAAAAATAAACTCTACAAAGAAAAATTTCAGATGCAGTTTTCTATACATACAACGGATTTAGAAAAAAGAAATCAGCTTATCCCTGCAAAAAAATGGAGTTTTAAAGCGATTTCCGACTACGGAAACGATTTTTTTAGAGAAGGGGAAAAGAAAATTACTCTTAATTTCGCTCTTGCAGATAGCATGCCGGTAGATTCGCAGGAACTTTTAAAATATTTTTCGCCAGATAAGTTTTTAATAAAAATCACACCGGTAAATCCAACTTTTAAAGCTCTTTCCAACAATTTAATTTCTAATAATTTGTTGAAAACAAAAGAACATGAAATTATACAAGATTTGAATAAAGTCGGCTATGATGTAATTCTAAGTATCGGCGAGCTTGAAGAAAACCGCATAGGAAGCAACTGCGGACAATTTCTTGCAAATTATGAGCAAGAAAAAAAGAATTTAAAAGAAAGCTACAATTATCAGCTTAACAAAATTTAATATATAAATTTTCTAACTATAACTAAAACATGCGTGAATTTTGGAAAATTCATGATTTTTGCATGGCAATTTATATAAATTGATTGTTTTTATATTAATAAGAAAAATAAGTGAAAGTGGTAGTAGAGATATTTAAGGAAAGAGGAAAAATTATGGGAGACATGAGAGTTGAGAAATCAGTAGTTTTTAATCAAAAAGATCAGTTTAGTCCAATTAATCAAGAGACCCAGGCAGAGAAAATAAACCCTGATTTATGGGGTTTTGGAAAAGTAGAGTCCAATGATAATATGGGCGTGGATATCAAACCGGCAGATCAAAAAATCTCATTAAACTTACCTCTAGATTCTGGAGAGAAAAAGGAAAAAAGAGGTTTATTGGCAACAGTTGCACCTCATGTAGCAGCAGTCGTGGCAGGTATTGTAGTTAAACTCGTTGGAGGAACAGGCGCTGAGGGCGCTGCAGCTGGAGCAGTCGCTAATCCTGCTACAAGCTATCTAACTAATCCTAAAGGTAATTCTTATAAATTTGGTGATCTTGTTACAGATGCAACAGTCGGAGGAGCTGAAGGTTATTTCGGATCATTGATTCCAAAACATAGAAAAGAATCAGATCCAACCGTAACACCAACCGTAGCTCCAACCGTAGCACCAACCGTAGCACCAACCGTAGCACCAAC
>JBAWVS010000078.1 GCA_037147175.1 bacterium | reverse complement strand
AATTAAGTTAAAAAAACTTTATCCTAATAAATTAAATTAACAATGCACTAGATACTGTATCTTCTAAACCATCAGCGAAATCACTCATTCTTTCACCGGTTGTGAAAGAATCATCATCATATCTGTCATTAAATCTGTCATCATCAAATCTGCCAAATTCACGAAGACCAGAATAATTATTGCCTACGTATCCAAATCTGCGTTCATCATTATCATGTCTGAACATGTAGCCTTCGTGTCTAAATCCTTCGTGTCTGAATCTATCACCTTCATGTTCGAATCTATGACCTTCATTTCTGAATCCACCCAAAAAACCGCCATGATTTCTGTTAAAAGGATTTCCGCCAAATTGGAACGGTTGACAAAATTGTTGTGGTCTGCCAAATTGAAACGGTTGACAAAATTCTTGCGGTCTGCCGAATTGAACTGGTTGACCTGTTGTTGTAATAGTTCTTCTAATAAATAATACCATTTTTCTCTCCTCTTTTCCTCTATAAATACCCTTAAACTTATTAAAGTTTTCCCCTAATGTAGAAATAAATAACATTAATAATTAAAAAATCATTTTCCCGCTTTTCTCTATCCCCTTGTATTAATATAAAAACAAATCGAGTTCAAAAATTGCTTTTTTTGAAAAAAATTATTTAATGTTTCTTAATATTTTATTTTGGTGGATAATTAACACAAATTGCTAAATAAATTAATCTATCTGTCATTACAAGGAGGCTCGAAGAGCTGACATGGCAATCTGTTTGGGTTTATAGGATAGATTCTCACACTCCCGTTGGTCGCTCAGAACGACAGTACAAAAGTTCATGCTGATTTTCGCTAACCGGCAATTCGAGTTAATTAATATGAAATCTAAGGAAAAAAATTTAATGATTGAAAAGAATGAAATAATTGAATTAAATATAGAAAAACTGACTTACGGCGGAGAAGGCATTGGCAGAATTGACGGTATGACAGTTTTTGTGCCTGATACTGTTGCAGGTGACCATATAAAAGCAGAAATTATTTCTGTAAAAAAAAACATGGCAAAAGCCATAATTAAAGAAATAATAACACCCTCTGAACACAGAACAAAACCTTTTTGTCCTCTGGCAAACGCATGCGGCGGCTGCCAATGGCAGCATATAACCTATGAAGAACAATTAAGGGCAAAGAAACAAATAATTAAAGAATGCATGCAAAAAATCGCAGGAATTGATGTTCCGCTTAACGATGTAATAAGCAGCGAAGAAGTTAAAGAATATCGCTGCAAAATTCAATACCCTGTGCAGCAGACAAAGATTTCCAAAAGATTTCTGGCAGGATATTACAGAAAAAATACACACGATATTGTAAATATAAAATACTGCCCGATTCAGCCGAAAATAATCGACGAAATTACTGAATTTTTAAGAAAAAAAGCTCAGGAGTTAGATCTGACAGCTTATAATGAAAGGAATCACAGAGGATTAATCAGACATTTTGTTTTTAGATACAGCCGGACGAATAAAGATTTGCTTTTAACTGTTGTGATTAATGCAAAAGAAAGCAATGATATTATAGAAGACCTTTGTTCCTTGGTAAAAAAAGAATTTCCTGCTATTTGCGGGGTACTGGTAAATTTTAATACAAGCCATTCCAGCGTTATTATAGGGACTAAAACAGAACTTATAGCAGGCAAAGACTTTATAGAAGAAACTCTTGACGGAAAAACATTTCATATTTCAGCAGAAAGTTTCTTTCAGGTAAATCCTCTAACAGCTCAAAAAATGTTTTCTGAAGTCAGAAAAATAGTTAAAGACAAATTATTAACTGATTCTGCGAAACCGACTATTCTGGATGTTTATGCAGGTTCAGGAAGCTTTAGTATGTTTTTGAACGATCTTGCATCAAGCATTACTGCTGTAGAAGAAAGTGAAAGTTCCGTAAACGATGGTATAGAAAACTTAAAACTTAATAAAATAGAAAACATTTCTTTTCTAAAAGGAAATGCTGATTCTATTTTGCAGGAATTGACTCAAGAAGAAGAAGAGACAGCCGATTGCGAACAAAATACAGAGCGTTCTCACGCAGAAAAATTTGACATCGTTATTCTCGATCCGCCCAGAAAAGGCTGCTCTGAGTCTGTTATTGAATCAGTTAAAAAAATTGCGGAAAAATACATAATTTATGTAAGCTGCAACCCCTCAACTTTAGCCAGAGATGTTAAACTTTTAAGCGAGGATTTTATACCGGACTTTATCCAGCCGGTTGATATGTTTTGTCATACTTACCACGTAGAATCTATTTTGGTGTTAACAAAAAAATAGAGCTAACGTGTTAAAAACATTACCAGCCCAGAAAAAAAACAGTTTAAAAAAAATTAAAATAAAATATGACAAAAATATTTCTCCTGAATCCGTTCAAGAGCTTTATCTTTCTGTTGGATGGCAGTATAGGGATTGTTTACAAATTAAAAAAGCACTTGAAGGAAGTTTTCTTGTTGCTTCGGCATGGATTGATGAAATATTAATAGGTTTAGCAAGAGCAACAGGAGATGGAGTTTTTAATGTAACAATATGGGATTTTTCAGTACATCCTGCTTATCAAAAGCAGGGACTGGGCAAATTATTATTTAATTCAATGCTGACTATATTAAACGATTATAATATACCATTAATTACTTTATATTCGGAGTTGGATAAAAAAAATTTTTATAGTAAGCTAGGTTTCGAATGCAATTCAAAAAAAATAATCGGAATGTATAGATACAATAAATAGTCTGGAGGAAAAATGAAAGTTATCCTTAAAAAAGATGTCCAATCTCTCGGTGAATCAGGAGATATAGTAGAAGTAAAAGACGGTCATGCAAGAAATTATCTTTTACCTTATAAGTACGCAGAATTAGCCACAGAAGGTTCTCTTAAAAACAGAGAAAGAAACATCGCAAGAATTAAAGCTCAGGCTGAAAAACTTCATGCGGAAGCTGTTGCAAAAGCTGACAAAATTAAAGCTATCGGACAACTTGAAATAACAACAAAAGCAGGTGACAGCGGAAAATTATTCGGTGCTATCACCACAAGAAGACTTGCTGAAGAAGTTATCGCCAAATCAGGTGTCGAAGTTGACAGAAGAAATATTTCTCTCAATAAACCAATCAATATTATCGGCGAATACAAAATGGCTATTAAGCTAACTTCAAAAGTAACTGTTGAACTTCCTATTGCTGTTTCAGCTTCTGAAGTTTTTAAAGAAGAAATTTTTGTTGAAGAAGAAAATATAACAACAGAAGAATAAATTTATAAACAAAAAAGTAAAACTAAAATCTTCTAATTCTGCCAAATAGATCAGGTCGGGTTAGAAGATTTTAAATATTTTAGATAATATCTTCAACTTTTGTAATAATTTTTATTGAGAAAATTTAAGCTTCTTTATGCTTATGTTATAAATTATTTATAATAAAATAATTTTGAAATAAAACAAAATTGTTTTATGTGTTATACAGTTAAAGATAAAAAGCTTGCCTGACAGGCTGATACAAGATTTATCAAGAGGCTTTTTCTATAAAAACATTTTTGCATATATAAACCTAAGGGAAAAAAAAGAAAAATGAAAAGTATTGTTGTCGATGACGATAGAATTTGTGGAAATATATTTAAAATAGAACTTTCAAAATATGGACAATGCGATTTTGTAAATAATGGAAAAAGCGCTTTAGAGGCATATAAAGAATCCATAGAGCAAGGGTGTCCCTATCAGCTTATGACGCTTGATATTATAATGCCGGAAATGGATGGCGGCGAAGTTTTAAGAGAAATACGACGTCTTGAATCCGAAAAAAATATTTGGGAAATGGATAGATTACGGGTAATAATCACGACGGCCTTTGATGATTGGTATAATAGAAAAATTATAATAAAAAATTTAAACCCTTTATATGAAACTTATTTTATAAAAACTTCTAATATGCATGAATTTATAGACAAAGTTCATGAACTTGGCTTTGTTATTGATTAATAAAATGCGCCTGATGCGATTTGAACGCACGACCAACGGTTTCGGAAACAGGCGGACTCAATAAATCACGACAAAAGAGAATCAAGAATAATAAGTCATTTCTTGCTTTTCGGGTTTCGATGTTTTATTATTAGTTGTAGATTATTATAATTTTTTGTCCC
Source organism: bacterium (assembly GCA_037147175.1). Taxonomy (NCBI): domain Bacteria; species bacterium. The sequence continues at coordinate 3,402 of JBAWVS010000078.1, read as the reverse complement.
CAACTGTCCCCGAATTGTCCCGAAAAAATATAGGAGTTTTTCTGCAATGGCTACAATCTGTAAAAGAGAATATGCAAACGGTCAGGTTAAATACCAAGCTAAAATCAGAATAAAAGGGCAACCCTCTATATCAGAAACATTCGAAAGAAAAACTGATGCTGCTAAATGGGCTCGAAATACAGAGAAAGCCATTGAAGACGGAATATATTTTAAAACACTTGAAGCCCGTAAACACACATTGGGCGAATTGGTCGACAGATATATTGAGGACGTAGTACCTCATAAATTTGCTAAGAAAAGAGATATTAACGGTGCTATAACACATCTTAACTGGTGGAAGAACAAGTTGGGAACTTATTTTCTTATTGATGTAACGCCTGTTTTGCTTGCGGAGTATAGAGATAAACTAAAAAAAGAACCTTACAAAAAATTTAAAAGAACTTCAAATAAAACCGAAAACAAAAAACCTGAAGAAAATAAACAACAAGAAGAAAAAAAAGAAGTGGAAAGAATTCGTTCCAACAGTACGGTTAACAGGTACATGGGGACTTTGTCGAGTGCGTTCACAATAGCAATGAATGATTTTGGATGGCTTGAAGAAAATCCGATGTTCAAAGTTAAAAAGAAAAAAGAACCCAGAGGCAGGGTGAGATACCTTTCAAAAAAAGAAAGAAATGCTCTTTTAACAGCATGTGAAAAGTCTTCCAATCCGAATTTGTATATAGTGGTTGTTCTTGCCTTGACTACTGGTGCAAGGTTTTCTGAAATAATAAACCTAAAGTGGGAAAACATAGATTTTAAAAGGAAATATCTTTATTTCCTCGATACGAAGAATAACGAACGCCGCTCTGTTCCGATATCTGCACATGCTTATAAGCTTTTAGAAGAGTATAAAAAAATCAGAAGGATTAATACAAAATACGTTTTCCCTGGAAAAACAGGCAAAAAACCTATTGAATTAAAACGGCAATGGGAAAATGCTATCGAAGAAGCCAAACTTGAGGACTTCCATTTTCATGACCTTCGGCACACAGCGGCTTCTTATTTAGCCATGAATGGTGCTTCTTTGCTTGAAATTGCACATGTTCTCGGGCATAAAACTTTAGAAATGGTAAAAAGATATTCTCATCTGTCGGAACAGCATACGGCGGGGATATTAGAGAGATTGAGCGAGCAGCAGTTTAAGCCCCTTGCGGAATCTTCACTATAATTTTATGTACAATACCAAAAGGGAATAAACATGACAAAAAAGAAGAAGTCTGAATATACCGGCAAGCTTAATGAACCAATAAAAATTGACCTGACAAAAACTTTTGACAGACAAGGACGGACAGCCTATATTTTAAATACCAAGCTTTCACAAATGGCAACATTCAAAAGAATTCAAGTTAAAGAATCCGATTATGAAAAGCCGCATATCATAAATTATTATGGCGTTAATATAATGTCATCGGGCTCAGGCAAGGATAAAATAACCAGAGAAATAGATCAATACTTATTATCAGGATTTAGGGCTTACTTTAACTCTGCAAGCAATGAATATATTAACAAAAAAGAAGCTGAACTTCTTGAAACAGCAAAAAAGAACCATCCAAATTCTGAAAATAAACAATTTGAGTTTACTGAAAAAGAAAAAAATAAAATAAGAAATATTAGATTCGAACTTGAAGAAGCCACGCAAGAGGGACTATTTGCCGATTGTGTAACTCTTCATAATAGTGGTATAGGCAGCCTTTTTATAAAAATACCGGAATTAGGTTTATTTCTTGAAAATCCGACACAAAGCCAACAGCTTTTTTTGAATTCAGTTATAAAACTTTATGACGGTGAATCAAATATAAAAAGTACAAAAGGCGAATCCAGATCAACAGAGGTAAAAGGAATCCCCTGTAATTGCCTGTTTTATTCAGACACGAATAAACTTTTACAAGATAAAGCTAATAATTATTTAATGAAATTATTAGACACGGGACTTGTCAGACGGTCATTCATTGCTTTCATGCCGGAGAAAGAAATTAGTATCAATGGCGATTATGAACTTGAATTGCAAATAAAAAATAAGGCTTATCAGGAAGCAGAAGAAATTAATGAATTTATTAATAAAACTTTTATGGCTATTGATAAAGACAGTGAATTTCAAATGCTGCCGGAAACCTACAAAATTTATCACAATTACCAAAATCAAAACAAAAATAAATATAACAGCCTTTTGAGAAAATCCGATGATATCCTTCTGAAAGAATTAAGAGGCAGGTTTTGGAAAACATTCAAGCTATCCGGGCTCATCGCAGTAATTAGTCATCCTGAAGAGCCTGTAATTAAGCCGCAAGATTTAGAATACGCTATTTATCAAAGTGAATTATTTGCTCAGGACTTTGAACAATTTTTTAAAACTAAGCCTCAAACTGATACTGACAAATTATTCCTGTATTTTCTTAACAATAAAGGTGAATGGCTTGCCACACAGGAAATAAAAAAACAAAAATTCACAAATTATAACCATTTTTCCAGATGGTTCGATGAAAACCTTCAATATGTTAAAAATATGGCAGAATCTCAGGGTTATTCTGTCAAAGAAGAAAAATTCAACAACAATAGCGGAAAACGCTATATGTTAGTTGAAAATAAACTCGGGCAGGCACTAACGGTAGCAAAACCATTAGGGGAGTTTGTTTAAGGCACAAAAAAAGCAGAAGTCCTTATCAATAGTAACACATCTAATTGAGACAATCGCTGAAACGTGCATGAATAGTTACATGTATAACATATCTAAATATATATTATTATTTATTATTTAAATTTTTTAAAAACACACAAAAAATATACATACCCCTATTTTTTAGATTTGTTAGATATGTCAAGAACTACAAGGGTTTTCACATATATTTAAATAATATTTATTGTACATGTGAATTATAGCTTGTGTTTACAAAGCATAAAGGATGAAAAATTATGAGTATGAAACTAACTTCAAAACAAAAAAGATTCTGCGAAGAGTACGTCATTGATTTGAACGGAACTCAGTCGGCAATTCGTGCGGGATATTCTGAAAATTCTGCTTATTCTATAGCAGAGGAGAACCTGAAAAAACCTGAGATTGAAAAATACATTTCAGGGCTTCAGGCAGAAATAAGAGAGCGAAATAATATTAAAGCAGATGACGTAATTACAGATATCGTCAAGATTAAAGAACAATGCATGCAGGTTAAGCCTATTATCATTTATGACAAAGCTGGAAATGCAAAGGAGATTAAGTCCTTCAACGCAAATGCAGCATTAAAAGCTTGTGAACTACTCGGAAGATATACAGGAATTTTTAAAGAAGACAACGGGCAGAAAAATATAACTATAAGACCAATGCACGTCTAATTTGTGATAAAATATAGTCATATCAATATTAAA
>JBAWVS010000077.1 GCA_037147175.1 bacterium | reverse complement strand
AAAAAAGTGTATGTATTTAAAAAGAGGGATTTGTAAATGGTAAAAGTAGCGATAAACGGTTTTGGAAGAATCGGTCGTAACACATTCAGAGCCGCAGTAAAAAACGGTTCATTCGAAACACTTGATTATGTTGCAATTAATGATCCCGGTTTAACACCGGCAGAAGCAGCACACCTTTTGAAATATGACTCAGTAATGGGCAGATTTGAAGGTACAGTTACCGCTGATGCAGATGGTATAACCGTAAACGGTAAAAAAGTTTTATTATTTAAAGAAAAAGACCCTTCAGTGCTTCCCTGGGCAAAACTTGGCGTTGAAGTCGTTATAGAATCAACAGGATTCTTTACTGATGCTGAGAAAGCAAAAGCTCATATCGCAGCCGGTGCTAAAAAAGTTATTATTTCAGCTCCAGCTAAAAATGAAGACGCTACAATCGTTTTAGGCGTGAACGAAAATGATTATGATTCCGCTAAACATAACGTAATTTCTATGGCAAGCTGTACAACAAACTGTTTAGCGCCTATCGCTAAAGTTCTTCTTGAGAATTTCGGTATTGTTGAAGGTTTAATGACAACAGTTCACTCTTATACAGGCGACCAAAGAATTTTAGATGCAGGACACAGCGATTTAAGAAGAGCAAGATCAGCAGCTCTTAACATTGTTCCTTCATCTACCGGTGCAGCTAAAGCTATTTCATTAGTATTACCTGCATTAAAAGGAAAATTAAACGGTTTTGCTATGAGAGTCCCAACTCCTGACGTTTCAGTAGTTGATTTAGTAGTTAGAACAGAAAAACCTGTAACCGCTGAAGCAGTGAATGCAGCTATGAAAAAAGCAGCTGAAGGCGAATTAAAAGGATATCTTGAATATGTTGACGAGCCTTTAGTAAGCACCGATTTTATCGGTTCACCATACAGCAGCAGTATTGACTCCAAATTGACAATGTCAATCGGTGACAATATGGTTAAAGTTATTTCCTGGTACGACAACGAAATGGGCTACAGCACAAGACTTGCTGAAACCACAGCTTTCGTTGCAAGCAAATTATAAAAATTTATTCAAACTACAAATTGTCATTCCTGGGTTTTAGCCGGAAGAGTCTGCTCAATAATATACAGGTTCTTCGCTTCACTCGGAATGACAGTTTGGTTAATTTAGCAATTTATATAAATAAAAATAAGGGGACACATAATGGCAAGAAAACCAATAATCGCCGGAAACTGGAAATTAAACAAGCTTGTTAATGAATCCGTCGAACTTACAGAAGATATTAAAGTAAAATTAATGGATTATAAAAAAGAAGACCTCCCTGTTGTGGTTCTTTGCCCTGTATTCACTGCGATTCAAGCTATAAGCAATGTGCTTGAACATGGAAAAGGCATTTTTCTCGGTGCGCAGAACTGTTACTGGGAAGACAACGGAGCTTTTACAGGAGAAGTTTCTGTTACTATGCTTGCTGACCTTTGTGTAAGCTATATAGTAATAGGTCACAGCGAAAGAAGACAATACTTCTCTGAAACAGATGAAATGATAAACAAAAAAGCAAAGGCAGTTCTTTCAAACGGCTTAATTCCTATAATCTGCTGCGGCGAAACTTTAGAACAGAGAGAAGCAGGAATTACCGATGAGTTCGTGGCAGGACAAATCAGAGCGGCTTTAAAAGGATTAAGCGAAGAAGACGTAACAAAATCTGTAATTGCGTATGAGCCTATTTGGGCTATCGGTACAGGAAAAACATGTGATTCTCCTGAAGCCAACAGAGTAATTAAAATGATTAGAAATACCGTTGCCGAAGTTTCTTCCCAAGATGCTGCCGACAAAATCAGGATTCTTTACGGCGGAAGCGTAAAACCTTCTACCATAGAAGAACAAATGGGCATGTCGGATATTGACGGCGCTTTAGTTGGCGGAGCAAGTCTTGAAGCGGAAAGTTTTGCCCAAATCGTAAAAGGCACATTTCTTCCTTTGTAGAGATTTTCCCTCTACTATCTATTTTCTAAAAATTTACATAATTCTATAACCTCTATTAAGAGGAAATAAAAGCTGCATGTTTTTATTTAATGATTTTTTTAGGAATGTCAAAAATCTATTAAATATATTAATCTTTTTTGTGTTGCAAAATAGCAATCGGACATATTATTTTTGTGCCGGGTCTGTCAGGAGCATTAGGATTAACAGGGCTGATTATCGTTATTTTATTGTCTTTGATAGGAGTGTATTTCAAAATTTTTCTTATGCGGTCTAAACCATGACCTGTGCCATGAATTCCTGATTTAACGGCATTGCTGGCGCGTTCTCCGTTAATAACTTTTTCTGTTTCTTCAGGAGGTATCCCGATGCCGTTATCCTGAACCGAAAAATTTAAAAGAGAATAATCATCAGGAGCCTTTTTTAGTGAAAATTCCGCTTCAATACTGCCATTGATAGGGGTATATTTAACGGCATTTTGAAGAAGATTGGAAAAAATCGTATATGTTTTATAATCTTTTGTTAAACGTATGACATCCGGATTTTCTAATAAATCTTTTCCTTTTATTGATAATTTTATGTTTTTTGATTTTGCTCTGTTCTCAACCAATTCCATTGCCAAATTCAAGATAGAGGGCAAAGATGTTTTATTTGAATTAATCAGTCCTTTATCAATAAAAAATTGATATCTCTTATACGTATCGACTATTTCAGAGAATGTGTTTTTACAAATTTTATCAAAATCTTGAGGCAAAGGTTTATAAAATTTTCTGCTTATAGGGTCATCAGAATTTTTAAATTCTAATGACCAAAAATAATTTTGTGAAAAATCTATTTTTTGTCCTGATATTTCGTGGAGAAAATCACCGTCAAGCATGTAATTTTCTTCTTTTGTTATTTTTTTTGTAATTGATGAATGATAATTTCGACTTAGTTTTTCAGCCTTTGTTAAAGCTTCTTCACATAAATAAGCTTTATCTTCAGGATTATTAGTTTCATATATTTTTTGTAAAGATTGGTTAAACAGCTTTTCTACCTTATCAGTGGGCAGTTTTATGTGTTCTTTGCCACAGAAATTTAACTTAGTTCTATTAATCAATGAACTTTGATAATAAATATTTGTATTATGAATAAATGCAGAATCATTGACTTTGATATCATCATTAAGCTGCTTAGATAAAGCGTTTGTTTTTATTTTTACCTTAACAGACCTTGCTATATTTGGTTGTACAAAATTTAAAGACAGCATTTAAAATTAACTTTCAAAATAATCAACTAATACGTATAATTAAAGTGTCGTAAAAATATAAGTTGATAGCTTAACTTGTATTTTTAAATAAATTGTAATATTTTTTTACAATAAAATTATACAAAAGTTAAAAAAGGTAATTAAAATGTTTGAAGTAAAAGTCGAAGCGCATTTTTCAGCAGCGCATCATTTGCTTAATTATGACGGAAAATGTGAAAACCCTCACGGGCATAATTGGAAAGTTGAAGTTTACGCACAGGGAAAAGAACTTGACGAATCGGGAATTTTAATTGATTTTAAAATCCTGAAAAAACAGCTTAATGATCTTCTTGACCATTTAGATCATTATGATTTAAATGAACTGAAAGAATTTCAAGACATAAGCCCCAGCAGCGAAAATATATCAAAGTTTATTTATCTGGAACTTAAAAAGCAAATCCCTCAACTTACAAAAGTTTGTGTATGGGAAACAGAAAGAGCCCGAGCGACTTATTGGGAAGAATAAGCAGGTTATGAAAAGTTAGAAACAGCCGTTGAATTTACGTTCAACGGCTGTTTTTATTTTATGGCAGAAAAGCTATTTGGATGCTACTTCAGGAGTTTGACCAAGAGATTCTGCAAATTTAGAAAGATTTTTTAAATCTTTAACTTCATTATGAGAGAGGAATTTCGTAGGATTAATCAGAATCAGCAGTTTGTCTTTTAATTTGCCGATACCCCAGAGAAAATCTGTATCTTCTTCCATATCAATGGGAGGCGGAACAATATCATCTGTTTTAAGGTGTATAACTTCCGATACAGCATCAACAATTAATCCGATAATTTCCTGCTCAACATCAAGCACCATAATTCTTGAATCATTTGAACTATGGTCATTTTTTACATCAAGGTTGAATTTTTTTCTGCCGTCAATAACTGGAATAATTCGACCTCGAAGGTTTATAACGCCTTCTACAAAAGAAGGAGTTCTGGGAATTTTTGTTGTCGGTTGAACCATTATTATTTCTTGCACATTTGTTATGGGGACGGCATATTCTTCTTTTCCCATTTGAAAAATAATTAGCTGGATTTCTTTTTGATCAGTAAACTCATTTATCATCAACTTATTAATCTCCTTTAGATTTTAAAGGCAGAAACTTGTTTTGTTAGGATTTCTGCGATGCTTGCAAGGGTTTGAGCACTTGCACTTATTTCTTCCATACTTGCTGTCTGTTCTTCTGTAATACTGGAAATTTCTTCTGCGCTTGCTGCCGTTTCTTCTGTTATTGCAGAAATATTTTCTATCATTTGAACCATTTCTTCCGAAGATTTAGCAACTCCGTCAATTTCTTTTGTTATTCCCTGAATTTTTACGTTAGCTGCTTTTACTTGTGTGATGATGGTTTCAAGAGCTGTTCCTGCATCGTTGACTACAAAGACACCTTCTTCAACTTCTTGAGTTGTTTTACCCATTGTAGATACCGCAACTTGGGTTTTGTGCTGAATTTCTTTTATCATTGAGGTAATTTTTTCTGTTGCGCCTGCGGATTGACCTGCAAGTTTTTTAACTTCATCAGCTACTACCGCAAAGCCTTTTCCGTGTTCACCGGCTCTTGCTGCTTCTATAGCTGCGTTTAATGCAAGAAGATTTGTCTGACCCGCTATGTTTTTGATTAAGTCGACAATTTGCTCTATGTTAGAACTTAATTGTCCAAGTTCGGAAATATTTACTGAAATATCTTCCGATACTTTTTTAATGCTGTTTATTTTGTTCACAGCTTTTTTAATGTGTTCGGCACCGATATTTGCGTTTGTTTCTGCATCATTTCCAAGTTTTGATACTAATTTTGCTTCTTCTAACACGTCTTGAACTGTTTTGTTCATTTTGTTTAAATTAGAAGCACCCTGTTCCACGTTTCTGGAAATTTCCTGCGCACCCTGTGCTAACTGAGTTGTACTGCTTGCTGTTTGCTGCGCACCCTGAGCTGTTTGTTCCGAGGATGCACTCATTTCTTCCGAGCTTGCCGAGATATCTTCCGCTGATTGAGACACCTGCATAATAAGGTTGCGCAAGCTTTCTTGAGTATTATTTAGTCCTTTGCCAATCTCGCCTATTTCATCATTGGCGCGAATTATTACACTTTCCTTAGAAAGATTTCCTTTTTCAAATTCTTGAAGTCTGTCAACTACTGTTTTTAATCTCTTTGAGAGCCAGCTTGCCAGTAAATAGCCTGAAAAAATTGATACAATAAAGGCAAGGATTATGGTTGAAAAAATAATAATGGTTGCTAAAGCAGCATCTTTGTCGTTTTGGGTGTTAATTTCAGTTGCAACTTTTTTGTTGTACTGAGCTAATCCGAGTGCTATATCTGCGGCTTTATCAAAGTTCCCCATATCTTTTATGACTAAATTATACCCTGCCGTATAATTTTCGGATTGGCATAATTCTATGATTTTTTGGATGCCTGACTTGTTTTCATCAATTATTTGTTTAAGTTTAGGCAAGTTTTCTATTTCATAAGGGTCAAGTTTGGTTTTGGAATAAGCAGCTATTAATTCATCTGATTGTTCAACAAGTTCGTTAGTTGATTTTGTTAATTCTTCGGTTTTAGCTTTATTTTTTGATGTTGTCATTTCAAATAAATCAGCTTGAATCTGGTTTGAATTGCTTCGAACAATATTTAATTGTTCAACAGGGATAAGCCTGTCAAAAAACATGCTCGTCATATCGTTTGCCGCTTTATTGGTAAAATGATAACCGACAATGCCGACTACTAAAATAAAAGAGACACAAAACCCAATCAAAATTAAAAGCTTTTGCATAATTTTTAAATTTCTAAACCATTGCATGCGATTTTCCCTTTCTATAAGAACCGGCTACTCTTAATTTATAAGCTATTTTGGAATTTTTATTAAAACTAATCTTTGCTTCAGGTTATGTCAAATATGCTTTACGTTGAATAATTATATTCCTTTTTTTGAAAAAACAAAAGATTTTTTAAAGACAATTAAATTAGTATCAATTAAATTGCTAAATATAGTATAAGGTCAACTTTTTGAAAACATTGGATTTTTAATGTTATTTTAATTATTTAGATCGAATCGCTAAACCGTTAAAATCGTCATTGCGAGCATAGCGAAGCAATCTATAAAAAACAAAATAGATTGCCGCGTCGAGTCTAAAGCCTCTGCCGCAATAACCCGTAAATTTAATTAGCAATGACAACCTATAAGAACGTTTAAAATCTTTTCATCGCTCTTTCAATATCTCTTTTTACAGATTTTTGGGCAATATCATCTCTTTTATCATGAAGTTTTTTCCCTTTTGCAATTCCGATTTCAACTTTTGCCCATCCTTCTGAAATATACATTTTTAGCGGAATTAAAGTTTCCCCTGTACCTTTTATTTTATCTGTGAGTTTTCTTATTTCATTTTTTGTAAGAAGAAGTTTTCTTTTTCTTTCAGGATCATGATTATAAATATTGCCCATTTCATAAGGACTTATATGCGATTTATAAAGCCATACTTCGCCTTTTTCTATTTTTGCGAAACTGTCTTTTAAAGTAACCCTGCCTGCACGGACAGATTTAATTTCTGTCCCCGTTAAAACAATCCCAGCCTGATATTTTTCCATAATACTATATTCATGGAAAGCTTTTTTGTTTGATGCAGCTACTTTTTCCTGCTTGTTTTTTTTATCTTTACTCAATGTATTTCACCTGAAAGAATTTTTGCTTTAGCGGGTCAAGACTAAATCTTGATTTGGATTTTCGTTTTTGAAATTTTTATCTGACTTTATAATTTAAGTTTATTTAAATTAAGTATATAACAAAATATTTGGTTTAATGAAGTTTTGTGAAGGCGAATTTTTTAATAAAAAAGCATGTTAAATTCAATCATGGCATGGTATTCAACCTTTTGTTTAGTAATGTAATAATTGTACAAACATTTGTTGAGTTTTAACTCTTTGTGTATATAATTTTAATACGGGAAGATTAATTTAACCATAAATTCATCTCATAAAGTATTAATCCCCGAAAAAAACGGCTACAAAAATAGTATAGTTGACGAATTGTGTTTTGGGAGATAAATTAGTGCATAGATGTAGGGATTTAGGACGCGTTGCGTCTGTGAGAAGGTGGACAAAAGCAGCTATTGATTGTTATGAAAGAGGCTGTGTTTGTAATAATTGTTATTATAGCGAATTTTTCAACGGAAGTCCTCAAAGATGCCAAATGAAGGCAACCGTACTTGAGTTAGTCAGAGTTCTCGGAAAACCTAATAACGTTGAAGATAAAGAATTTGTAATTTAGTAAAGTTATCTGTGTCCAATAGCAATAATCAGGATATAAGGCTCTCAAGATAATCTACAATTCTTTTTTCGGGACCTTAAGAAATTTTATTGATTCTCCGATAAAAAAAGAAGAGAAAAATTA
>JBAWVS010000076.1 GCA_037147175.1 bacterium | reverse complement strand
ATTAATAACCCTAATAAGATAAAAGATCCTGAAATTCTTAGGTTTGGAATTTTTATGCATGATATTGTGAATGGCTCACCTAATGATGTAGAAGATAGCGTGGAAATTGCACTTAAATTGCTACATAAATCAGAAAATTCGAAATTTAAGAATAAAGAAAATTTATTGAGAGAAATTATATTAGCAACGAAACATGATAGCAGTGTTCCTGAAAATTTATCTTTGGAAGCAAAGATTATTGCAGACATTGATTTATCTATTTTGGGTTCAGATAAATCATCTTATAATATTTATGCAAAACAAATCCGAAGAGAATATTCGCGATATCCCGATGATGTTTATAACCCTGGACGAATAGCAGTTTTAAAAGGGATTTTAATTAAGCATAATATCTATAAAACAGATTTCTTCCAAAAAAAATATGAACAAAAAGCCAGAATAAATATACAAAATGAAATAGATTTTTTGGCTGGCAACAATTAAGTTTTTATTTTATTCGGGATACTTATAAAAAATTAAAAGCAAATAACCTCGATACGCTTGTCATGATGCTTTATAGTCAGGGGTGAAGAAAATTCATAAAGCTCTCCGTCAAGCATAAATAGATTTTTTCCGTCAAACTCAAGATGAATTTTATCCATTTGGGCATAAAAAATCGAAGCGTCCTGCAAAATACTCATGCGTGTCCGGCTTTTTACCAGAAGCCACAGCATATCAGAGGGCGTTACATCGGGAGAAACGTACATAAAAGAAAACAAATCTTTGTTTTCGTCTTTTGTATCCTCAAAAGATAAATCTTTGCCTGTTAAACTCGCATTATTTATGATTAGATATCCTGTCTGAAATTCCGTTGAATCTATTTTGAATTTTTTTATATGGTCATAAAAATTAGTTAAAGACATAAATCCCGGTAAATTATAGGCAAAAGAACCCCAAAAAACCTTTGCATTTTGAGAAGTTGACTGAAGTACCTGACAGGCAACCCCGTATAATAAGCCTGTTAAAAATTTATATTTTCCTTTAACTAATGCGACTTTATGAAAAACATTATTTTCCTCATTTTCATTTGCTATTATAAAAGCTGCATCTTCAAGGTAACATGGCAGATTCAAGCTTTTTGCAAATTCATTTGCTGTTCCCGCGGGAATTAAGCCGAATTTATAAGAAGAAAAAAACTTTTCGGGAATATTATTTATAACCCTGTGAATTGTTCCATCCCCTCCTGCAATGACTATAAGGTCTTTTTTGTGTTCATCAGGTTTATGGTTTTTAAGAAAATCATCATCAATAATTTCAAGATTAAAATCATATTCTTTGCAGAATATCTGGTAGAGCCTGCTTATTCCGCCCATATATTTTTTGTCAAAATCAGGATTAGGGAACAAAAATATTTTTTTTCTCATAGGCATTTTTTATGTTTTCTAAAACCATGTAAAAAAGTCGGCTAAATTATTTATAAGGCAATAAAATATTTTTTATATCAGCTTTTAGAATATAATATAAGTGGTATTTTATAAATGTATTTGGTAAGTTTTTTAATATGAAAACAAAAATAATTTCATTAATTTTATCAATATTTTTGCTCTTTGAAACAATGCCTGTTATTGCAGTTGTGCATCAGGTAAGAAATTCGCCTGCTCAATTCGTAGAAACTGCCCATAAGGCTTATAACAGGAATGATTTTCTTAAAGCAGGACAGTATTATGAAAAAGCGTATTCTGTCGAAAAAAATCAGGTTTTTATTGATAATGCTATAACTGCATATTCCAGCTATGCTTTTAATCTGGCAAATGAAAAAAAATATGATGAGGCTATAAAATACTGCCAAAAAGTGCTTTCGCTGCGCCAATCCGAGCAAAATACAAAAGAGCTTCTTTCTGATATTTATTATTCAAGAAGTTCGTATAATTTTTATAATGGAAACCCGCAAAAAGCAAAAGAAGATCTTGAAAATTCATTAAAATACAGTATGCTTCCCGAGCAGGCGCAGAAAGCAAGAGAAGGACTTTCTCAACTTAAAGAAACAGGAGGCGATTTGGAATTTAAACCGATAACAACTTCTGCTCCTGATTCAATGCCCGAGCTTGTCAAGCTTGTAGAAATGAAGATTTACGGCAAATCTCATGATAATTTGCCTGTATTAGAAAGAATTGCAAAACTTGAAAAAGATATATTCAACAAAAATTATAATGATGAAAGTTTAACTGTCAGGTTAGATCGTTTAAAGAAAGCTGCTTTGCCGGAACTTGCACAAAAACCCGCAAATAATTTCGGCGAGGAGCAGGATTATATTCAGGACATAATTGAACAGAGCAGCGGAACAGCAAAAATATTCGGTAAAATGCCTATAATTGTTTATATAGATGACGCAGATGTCAAAAATTACAAAAAATATTACAGAGACGCTGTTAAAGATGCTATGAAAGAATGGGAAAATGCTTCGGGAGGCAAAATAAAATTTGAAACCTCCAATGATCCAAAGAACGCAAACTTAAAAATAGTATGGACTGAGTATTTTGAGGATTTTGCATGGCAGCCCGAGCTTAAAAAAGAAGATGTGTCGGCAGAAAAACAAAAATTGAAATATAAAAAAGCAAGTTCTATTGTGCAGATAGGTTCAATTGCTGCAATGGTTTTGGGAGGGCTGGTCGGTGTTCCTGTGATTGGGCTGGTAGGTTCAGTTGGAGGTTCTGTCGCTTCTCCTCTTCTTCAGTATAAGGGATTAAACCTTGATGACAGGATAATGAAAGTCAAAATTAATACAGACTGCACTTCCGGCATGACAAAAGAGCAGTCTTTTGAAAAAATAAAGCAGATTGCAATGCATCAGCTGGGACATTCTATAGGGATTTACGGCCATAGTCCTGATTCTAATGACATAATGTACGGCAATTTTAATGTAAATAAGCTTTCTGACAGAGATAAGAATACTATTAAAGAAATTTACAAAAATGTAAAAACAAATAGCAAATAAATTTACTCAAAAAATCGATTATGTGTATTTTTATGCTTTTTTGCTATACTGAAAAATAAGATTGCCACGTCGGGCTTTTTGCCCTCCTCGCAATGACAGAGTAGTAAATGCATATTGGAGAGAATAAAAATGACAGAAGCAACAAAATTAAAATACCAGATTAAAGACATTAACCTTGCTGAATCAGGCAAGAACCAGATTGAATGGGCAGACAGAGATATGCCTGTACTTGAATCAATCAGAAAAAGATTTGAAACAGAAAAACCTCTTCAGGGTTTTAGAATAGCAGCTTGCTGCCACGTTACCAAAGAAACAGCAAACCTTGCAATTACTCTTAAAGCCGGCGGTGCAGACGCTGTTTTGATTGCATCAAACCCGCTTTCTACACAGGATGATGTTGCAGCTTCCCTCGTAAAAGATTATGGAATTCCTGTATTTGCAATAAAAGGCGAAGACGCTGAAACATACACTAAACACGTAAACATTGCACTTGATCACAAACCTCAAATCATTATTGATGACGGTTCAGACGTAGTTGCAACACTTATTAAAGAAAGACCGGATCAGATTAAAGATATTATCGGAACTACAGAAGAAACCACCACCGGAATCGTAAGACTTAATGCAATGGAAAAAGGCGGAAAATTAACTTTCCCTGCGATGGCTGTTAATGATTCTCAGACAAAGCATTTCTTTGATAACAGGTATGGAACAGGTCAAAGCACATTAGACGGTGTAATAAGAGCTACTAATATTCTTATTGCAGGAAAAAATCTTGTAGTTGTCGGATATGGCTGGTGCGGAAAAGGTTGCGCTATGAGAGCAAGAGGTTTAGGCGCAAATGTTATAGTTACTGAAATTGATCCTGTTAAAGCTATTGAAGCTGTAATGGACGGCTTCAGAGTTATGCCTATGGCTGAGGCTGCTTCAATCGGTGATATCTTTATTACAGTTACCGGAAACAGACACGTAATCAATACAGACCATTTCAAATTAATGAAAGACTTTGCTATAGTTTGTAATTCAGGACATTTTGACCTTGAATTAGATATGGCAGGTCTTAATAAACTGACAAAAAACAAGAAAAAAATCAGAACTTTCCTTGATCAGCACAAATTAGAATCAGGAAAATCAGTTCTTGTTCTTGGAGAAGGCAGACTCGTAAACCTTGCTGCGGCAGAAGGACACCCTGCAAGCGTAATGGATATGAGTTTTGCAAATCAGGCTCTTGCTGTTGAGTATTTAATCAAAAATCAGGGCGAACTTGAAAATAAAGTTCATGTTCTTCCCAGAGAAGTTGATCAGAACATTGCTAAGCTTAAACTTGCTTCAATGGGTGTTAAGATTGATGAATTGACCCCTGCAATGGTTGAATATATGAACAGCTGGGAAGTTGGAACATAATATTTTATAATATATCTTTTAAAAAAGGCGAAGTTATTAAACTTCGCCTTTTTTATTGTTATTTAAACAGGTGTTGAATTTAATGAGTTGTTAAATTGCCGCATACTTAAACTAACTAAAAGAAAGAAAAACTGAAACACTGCGGGGAAATGTTGTCATGGGCAAAGCCCCCGAACCCTTTTGCCAATATCGATTACTCAAAATAAAAAAGGGGATTTTATTTAAGTGAATTCAAAAAACATAAAACAATTTTCAAAAACTGCTATTGATGATGTTTTAAACTCGCTTGAGGCTTCTATTGAAGGATTGAGCGAAAAACAGGTGCAGCAACGCCTTAAAAAATACGGATATAACGTTATTTCTTTTGATAAACAACAAAATGCCTTTATCAAGCTCCTTTCGGAATTTATTAGTCCTCTGGTACTCTTGTTATTTATAATTGTAATAATTTCTTTTCTCATAGGTGAAACAGAATCAGCAATTATTATTCTTGCAATGATTATTATTAATGTATTTATGACTTTTTTTCAGGAATATCAGGCTGACAAAGCAGCTGACAAATTAAAAAAACTGGTCAGTACTAGTGTAACAGTACTTCGGTCGGGAAAAGAAAAAGAAATTTCGCAGTCAGAACTTGTCAGAGGAGATATAATCAGGCTTTCTGCGGGGAATATAATACCGGCTGATATAAGAATTATTTCTTCAAAAACGCTCTATCTTAACCAGTCTGCGATGACAGGAGAAGCTTTGCCTGTAGAAAAAAGTGAGAAATATTATCAGGAGGATTCAAAAAATAATATTTTTGATCTTCCAAATATTTGTTTTATGGGAACCAATGTTAACAGCGGAAGTGCTATAGGTGTTGTCATAGAAACAGGAAACAATACTTATCTGAGCTCAATAGCGGATAAAATTACCCAAAAAACCGCAAAAAGCAGTTTTGAAGAAGGTGTAGACAAATTTGTCATGCTTTTGGTAAGAGCAATGATTTATATTGTATTGATTGTCTTTGTAATAAATGCCTTAAACAAAGGAAGTTGGTTAGAAGCTTTGCTTTTTGCGATTGCGGTTGCGGTCGGTTTAGCACCTGAGATGCTTCCTATGATTGTTACGATTAATCTTTCAAAAGGAGCTTTGAGTTTATCTAAAGGCAAAGTCATAGTTAAAAAACTGAATGCCGTTCAAAATTTAGGTGCAATGGATGTATTATGTTCCGATAAAACAGGAACTCTGACTCAAAACAAGGTTATTCTGGAACGACATATTGATATAAATAAGAAGGAGAGCGAGGAGGTTTTTTTATATGCTTATATAAACAGTTATTTTCAGACAGGATTGAAGAATTTACTTGATAATTCGATTTTAGAACATTCGGAACAAAATTTAGATATAGTCAAAACATATATAAAAATTGATGAAATTCCGTTTGATTTTAAGCGGAGGCGTATGTCTGTGGTAGTTAAACAAAATAATATGCCGATAAAACTCGTTTGCAAAGGAGCTGTGGAAGAAATTTTAAATATTTGCGACAGATTGAATGACAATAATAATATTTTAAAAATAGATGATTTTCATCGGAAAAAAATAAAAAAATTAACAGGAGAACTAAACGAAGACGGATTCAGGGTTATAGCAGTTGCGTATAAAGATTTTACGCTACATAAAGACATTTTTTCTTCTAAAGATGAGAATAATCTTATTTTGATTGGATTTGCGGCTTTTCTCGATCCGCCAAAAGAATCTGCCGTTGAAGCAATCAGGCAATTATATGAAAATGGCGTGGATATAAAAATTTTGACAGGAGATAACGAAGTAATTACAAAGAAAATTTGCAATGAAGTCGGCATAAAAATTTTAGGCGCTGTTTCAGGAGATGATATTGAAAATTTGTCCGATGAAAAATTGTCAGAAATTGTTGAAAAGAATAATATTTTTGCAAAATTAAGCCCTGAACATAAACAAAAAATCGTTGAAATGCTCCAAAAAAACCGGCATGTTACAGGATTTATAGGAGATGGAATAAATGATGCACTTGCATTAAAAACAGCAGATGTTGGCATTTCTGTTGATTCTGCGGCTGATATTGCTAAAGAATCGGCAGATATAATTTTGCTTGAAAAAAGCCTGTTAATTTTGGAAAAAGGTGTCATTGAAGGCAGGAGGGTATTTTGCAATATAACAAAATATATTCGGGCCTGTTCCAGTTCCAATTTCGGAAATATGGTAAGTTTGGCGACAGCATCGATATTTTTACCGTTTTTGCCTCTGGCTCCTGTTCAAATTATTGCTAAAAACCTGCTTTATGATATTTCTCAAGTATCTTTATTTACTGATAACGTTGATAAAGAATACACCAGACACCCTAAAAGTTGGGATATAGGCTATATTAAGAAGTCAATGCTGGTTTTGGGTCCGATTAATGTGGTTTTTGATTATATAACTTTTTTAGTGCTTATTTTCGGGTTTAATGCTCTGGAAAACAAAGAATTGTTTCAGACAGGCTGGTTTGTAAAGACTCTTATCTCAGAAATACTTGTTATTCATGCTATTCGTACAAATAAAATACAGTTTATGCAAAGTAATGCAAGTGTTTGGATTTTTCTGATGAATATATTTATGATCAGCCTGATTGTGTGGCTGTTATTTTCTCATTATGCGGTTCATCTGGGTTTTGTTGCACTTCCGTCTTTATACTGGATATTTTTGGTTTTATTATTGTTCTTTTATTTAATTGTTACAAGACTAATAAACAAAAAAATATTTGATGCATTTTGATATCAGACTTCAACAGGAAAGCTATTTCAATCTAACTAAAATATACTGAAACGAGTTTGTTTTCAGGAAAACCGGCAAAGCCGGATTTTCCCGAAAAGCATCACTCCTAAAAGCTATAGTGCTTTCGCAAAAAATATTTCATTTCTTAATTACTTTTTCAGAGCACTATAGTTCCGGAGAGCGAAATTTTAATTCTTCATTTAACTGTGGCAAGTTTTCGATCATTTTATAGTACCAATCTGTCCGTTCTTTATAATGCATTGATAAAAGACGGTTTTCGGCAACATAATTATAGGCATTTTTTGCAAGTTCATGCCTGAAAGAGGAGTCTTCAATTAATTTAACAAGTTTTTCTTCAAACTCTTCTGTTGAATTGTATATAAGTCCTGTTTTTTCATTTTCAATCCTTGAGTGGAGGTTTTCTGAATGGAGAGACAGGCTTTCATCTTTTGGAAGGTCAAGCAAAATTAGTGCATTGTTAATTTAATTTATTAGGATAAAGTTTTTTTAACTTAATTCTTGC